>CAIWBA010000085.1 GCA_903910765.1 uncultured Bacteroidota bacterium | reverse complement strand
TAACTGTTGACACTGCTGCTGCTGCAACAGTTGATACTGCTGCTAAAGCAAAGTAATTTAGAAGTTTACAATAACTTCTTGCAAGAAGGTCCTTCCCGATTATATCGGGAAGGATTTTTATTTTAGGGAAATCTCTAGCCGAATCCTTCGTTAATTATAGATTTTTGGCATTAATATTGCCTTATTAGGGTATACATTACCTATGGGCTGTTTTAGACGATGGGTATGTCATTTTGACTATTTTAAAATAAATAACAGTGGATAATAATTTTTTATTTAGAGCGGAGGATGATAATGAATTCATACCCTTATTCTCATTCAATGAGCAGGATATGGAAGGGGATAAGGATATGGTCGTAGATGACATCATTCCTATTTTACCACTTCGAAATACGGTTTTATTTCCAGGGGTAGTCATACCAATAACAGTAGGAAGAGATAAAAGTATTCAAGCAGTGAAGGCTGCTTATAATAAGGATAAATTAATTGGGGTGGTTTCTCAGAAGGATGGAAATATTGAAGACCCAACACCAGGTGATTTATGTTCCATTGGTACCGTTGCAAAAATCATTAAAATGATTAAAATGCAAGACGGGGGAACGACCATAATTATACAAGGTAAAAAGCGTTTCGAATTACTTGAGATGAAGGAAGAGGATCCGTTTTTTAAAGCAAGTATCAAAGTATTGGTGGAAGAAAAAGTGGGGAAAGAGGATCAAAATTTTCAAGCCTACTTGTCAAATATCAAGGATTTAGCAACGCAAATAATTCAGTTGTCTCCTAATTTTCCTTCAGAGGCTGCAATGATTTTAAAAAATATTGAGAATCCTTTATTCTTGATCAATTTTGTGAGTAGTAATTTAAATGTGGAGATTGTAAACAAGCAAGGCTTGTTAGAAGAAAATAATATTTCGCTTAAGGCTGAAAAGTTAATTCAATACTTACAACAGGAATTACAATTTGTTGAATTGAAAAATAAGGTGGCGAATAAAACGCGCACTGAAATTGACAAACAACAAAGAGATTATTTTTTACAGCAACAACTTAAAAGTATCAAGGATGAATTAGGCGGAGATGCCAATGATCGGGAGTTGGCTGAGATGAAAAAGAAAGCAGAAAATAAAAAGTGGCCGGAGAGCGCAAAAAAATTATTTCAAAATGGCTTAGAAAAATTAGAAAGGATGCATTCCAGTACACCCGACTATTCGGTGGTGTATAATCACCTGGATTTGATTTTAGATTTGCCTTGGGAGGAATATACCGATGATAATTATGATTTAAAGAATGCTAAAAAAGTATTGGATAATGATCATTATGGCATGGGAAAAATTAAGAATCGAATTTTAGAATACTTAGCGGTACTTAAAATAAAAGGGGATATGAAAAGTCCTATTTTATGTTTTTTAGGTCCTCCAGGTATTGGTAAAACATCTTTAGGCAAATCTATTGCACATGCTATTGGTCGTAAATATGTAAGAGTTAGTTTGGGTGGATTACATGATGAAAGTGAAATTCGCGGACATCGTAAAACCTATATCGGTGCAATGCCAGGTAGGATTATTCAAAGTATACGAAAAGTAAAAACATCCAACCCGGTAATGATTTTGGATGAAATAGATAAAATAGGAAGTGACCACAGAGGTGATCCATCCTCTGCATTATTGGAAGTGTTGGATCCAGAACAAAATCATAGTTTTTATGATAATTATTTGGAGTCAGAATATGATTTAAGTAAAACATTATTCATTGCTACAGCCAATGATATTAGTCGGATTCAACCAGCTTTGCGCGATAGATTAGAAATTATTGATTTAAGTGGCTATGCAGTGGAAGAAAAAATAGAAATTGCGAAACGTCATTTATTACCAAAGCAAAAATCGGCACATGGCTTAGATAAAATTAATTTTAAAGTACAGGACACCGTGTTGGAAAAAGTAATTGAGGATTATACACGCGAAAGTGGGGTACGTGAATTAGATAGACAATTGGCTTCCATTATGCGTTACCAAGCCAAAGAATTGGCCTATAAGCACAAGGTAAAATCTACAGTGACTAAACCTGATATTATTAAAATTCTCGGACAGCCAAAATATAGTAACGAGATTTATAAAACAGTAAATATGCCGGGTGTTGCCGTTGGCTTAGCTTGGACCTATGTGGGCGGAGATATTTTATTTATTGAAGTGCTATTAGCCGATGGTAAAGGGGGTATGAAATTAACTGGTAATTTAGGTAATGTGATGAAGGAAAGCGCTGATACTGCATTAACTTATTTACAAAGTAACGCAAAAAAAATAGGCGTGGATCCTGCCTTGTTTACAACAAAAGCGATTCATGTGCATGTGCCAGAAGGCGCAGTGCCCAAAGATGGTCCAAGTGCAGGGATTACGATGCTTACTGCTTTAACCTCTGCATTCACCGGCCGTAAGGTTAAACCTTATTTAGCTATGACAGGTGAAATCACCTTGCGTGGTCAAGTATTACCCGTTGGCGGCATTAAGGAAAAGATATTGGCTGCAAAAAGAGCAGGCATGAAGGAGATAATCATGTGCTGGCAAAATGAGAAGGATGTAAATGAAATAGATAAAACATTTATCAAAGGTGTTCAGTTTCATTATGTAAAAAACATGCAACAAGTACTTGACTTAGCATTAGTTTAAGTTGCTTATAAGGAATTCAACCCCTAGCTTTGTAATAAGATGATATCATTCAAAAAAATACATAAGCTAGGGGTTTTTATTTTAGCTATATTTTTTTGTTCGCCCACAATTATGGCGCAAACCACCATTGGTAATATTGGAGGGAAGGAGTCAAATGCAGTATATAATTTTTTGAACCTACCATATTCAGCAAAGGCTTCCGCTTTAGGTGGTATCAATATAAGTCGTATACAACCAGACCTGGGGTTGGCAATGTATAACCCTTCGCTTCTTACGCCAAGTATGGATAGTTGGTTACATTTAAGTGTTAAGCCTTATTTGGCTGATATCAAACAATATGATTTTAGTGGCGCCAAATATATTTCGCGTAAAAATATAGTAGTAGGATGGGGTGTTCATTATATGGATTATGGATCTGTTTCCATGACTGATATCGCAGGTAATCAAATGGGTAATTTTCACCCCAATGATTATAGTTTGCAAGTATCCGCTTCAACCAATTATTTACAAAATATACATATAGGTACCACCTTAAAATTTATACAATCCAATTATGGGTTATATAAATCAAATGGACTCGCAATGGATATTGGATTAAGGTACCAACCCAAAAGTGAATTGTCACAAGTGAGTGTTTTGATAAAAAATTTAGGGACACAATTAAAAACCTATGGCACCAAGGAAGAACTTCCTTTTAATTTAATTGTAGGGTGGACGAAAAAATTAGAAAATGCGCCTTTTCAATTTTCGTTGACTGCTGAAAAATTATCATTATGGAATCTGGCATATAATGATACCAGTTTTAATGCGCAACAAGGCTATACGAGTCCGGGCTCACTGCAAAATTTATTTAACCATTTAATTTTAGCTGGTGAAGTGTTTATAGGAGAACAAGTATCCGTAAATCTGGGCTATAATTTTATGCGCCGATTTGATTTAAATATTCAAGGACAACAAAATGCTATGAATGGGTTTAGTACAGGGCTAGCTTTACAATTACCTAGGCTTGAAATTCAATATGGGAATGCTTTTTTTCAAAAAAACATGTACCATCATTTTTCATTGATGTATAACTTGAAAAATAGATAGTTTAATTCTTTTTCTTTACCGGAAAAATTGCTTTTGGTTTTTGTGCTTCCTTATTAGGCATTTCTTTTTTTAGGGAAGGGTTACTTTTTGTTGGTTTTGATGCTGGGGGCGTGTTCGCATTTATGGCCGTTTTATCAACTGTAGGTGCTGCGGTTGCAGGAATTTCATAATCCGATTCGCCTTTAATTTCTTCATCATTAATTAAAGTAGGAATTTCAGTATCAAGTACGGTGCTATCTGAGTTTACAAAATTTACATTAAAGTCACCAGCCATATTAGAAGGGCGATCAAAATTTGCGTTGGGATCAAGGTTGCATGCGGGGTCGGCAGTTACTTTATTCATGAAATATGCCCAAATAGGTAAGGAGGCATGCGCGCCTTGTCCAAAATAATTATCAGTAAATCGAATGTATCTATCATCGCATCCCACCCATGCCCCGGCTAATATTTGTGGGGTATAGCCCATAAACCATAAATCGCTATTATCATTGGTGGTACCGGTTTTCCCAGCGATAGATTGTGCTTTTATATCATAGGAGTATAAGCTTCGGCCTGTTCCTTTTGAAATAACACCTTGCATCATACTCACTACTGAATAGGCGGTTGTTTCACTAATTACTTTTCTTCTTTGAGGTGAAAAGCTTTCAAGTACATTCCCGTTTTTATCTTCAATGCGATTAATAAATAAAGGTTGCGCATTGTAGCCACCACCTGGGAACATGGTATATGCTTGTACCATTTCATATAAGGAGATTTCAACGGCACCTAATGCTAGAGAAGGATAGGCGGGTATTTCCGCTTGAACATTACATTTTTTTAAATATTCAACAAATTGTTTCGCTGCTTCATTTCCTTTACCATCAATTTGTTTCATGATATATGCAGACGCACAGTTGCGTGATTCAGCCAATGCTTGTGCCATTGGCATAGCTAATCCAGTACAAGTTCTTGAAGTATTAGGTACCATGCCGTAGCCTTCAAAGTTTTGTTGCTGATCCTGAACAATTGTGAATGGCGTAAAGCCTGATTTTTCAATCGCTAAAGAATATAATAATGGTTTAATTGTAGAACCTACTTGGCGTCTGGTATTAATATTAACATGGTCATATTTGAATGTTTTAAAATCAACACCACCTACCCATGCTTTTACTTCGCCTGTAAAAGGGTCCACCGCTAAAAAACCAGTTTGCAATATTTGCTTATGATATTTTAGGGAATCTAATGGCGTCATGATGGTGTCAATAAAACGATTTTTGTTCCATGCAAAAACGCGCATATTGATTGGCTCGTCAAAAGTTTTTCTAATATCAACATCTTCTAAATCCTCTTTTTTTGCATTTCTCCAACGATCTGTTTGTTTGATAGCTAATTCCAATTGCGCACTAAAGTCCTTCCAGACACTGCCTGATTTAATATTATTTTGTTTATTAAACTCGCGTTGTAAATAAGCCATATGTCTTGCAACTGCTTCTTCTGCATATAATTGCATACGTGGATTAATGGTGGTGTATATTTTTAATCCATCACGATATAAGTTATAAGGGTCGCCATTATTTTTCTTGTGTTCTTTACACCATTTTTTCATGTACTCGCCTAGGGTCATTCTAAAATAGGGGCCTAATCCGTTATTTTCATCTAATTTTCGGTAGTTGGTTACAATTGGAAGTTGCTTGTATTGTGTAGCTTGATCATCGCTAATATACTTTTGTTCCGCCATACGGTTAATGACCAAATTGCGTCTTTCCAATGCCAGTTTTGGGTTGCGATTAGGGTTGTATTTGGTAGGTGCGTTTATCATACCAATTAATAATGCTGCCTCTTCAACGCTTAAACGATCGGGTTCCTTTTGGAAAAAAGTTCTAGATGCATTGCTTACTCCAAATAAATTATCACTAAAAGGAACTGTATTTAAGTATAAGGTTAAAATTTCTTGCTTCGTAAAGTTGCGTTCCAACTTGATGGCTATAATACTTTCCTTAATTTTTTGTATGACGCGCAATAATTTATTTTTAGTACCCCAGTTATTGGTAAATAAATTTTTAGCGGTTTGCATACTAATGGTAGATGCACCGCCTTTGCTTCCTAAAAAGGCAACGGCGCGAACTAAACCTTCACCATCAATACCATAGTGATCATAAAATCGTTTATCCTCAGTAGCTACTAAGGCTTGTATTAAATAGGGGCTAATATCTCGATACTTTACACTGATGCGATCCTCTAAATAATACTTACCCATCGGAGTGCCATCCTGTGCATACACTTGGCTCGCTAAGGAAGCAGTGGGGTTTTCAATATCATCCAAATCGGGCATGTCGCCAATCCAACCAAAATTAAGCATCAATAAAAATAATAAAATGACACCTGCAGTGATAAAGTAATATTTCCAAAATAGGCGTATCCAATTTTTTGGTTTGCTTTCTGATTGATGATTGGTAGGTTTCACTTATAATCCTTTATTGTTTATAAATATTATTGTTCATAAAGCCTTTATATTTTTTTAGATCGTCACTATTTTTTATTTGTAAAATATTTGACTTACCTAAAATATATAATTCATATTGTTTACTTTGAACAAACGAAATGATTTCGGAACTTAGGCGGCCTTTTGTTTTATTTAAATAGTTTTTACCACTATTTAAATTTTCAAAAGGGCCGATCCAAACTGCAAAAACATTGGGTTCAAATTCAAGGTAAGTTACATCTAAATTTTGTTTTTTGAAATCGGCTTTATTTAGGTAGCCTAGGGCAGTTACTATTTCCTTGACCAGTATTTCCTTTATATTATTAGTAATGAGGGCTACATAATGTGGTTCTACGGTGTCCTTGGTAAAAAATAAACCAGCATCCATGGCAACTTTGCTTGCGGAATCAATTTTTGGAATAATCGCAAGCGATTTATTTTCTGTCACTTGTTTTGGATATTCAAGAATTGTTTTTTTAGTCGTTGCCATTGTTTTCAGGCTGTCTGCGTTCAATTTTGATAGGTATAGTTCAGTTTCTTTTCTTTTTTTAATTTCTTCAATAATATTTTTCGCCCGATCTCTGATGCTTTCATTTTGATGCAAATAAATGATGGAATCCAATAACACGAGTGCTAAACTGTCCATTCTTTGTTGCGCATACATTTTAACTTTTAAAAATTGATAAGGTGCAAACCATTTCGTTTTTTTAAGTTGCGCATCTAGCTGGATAGTCTTATTTGATAAAGTAGCCCAATTTCCTATTTGCGCTAAAAAATAGGCATCTTTGTAATCCGCCTCTAATTGTTTTTCTTGTGACTTCTTATTTTCGACAGATGTCTTCTTGGTTATATATACCCCTTTTGGGAATTTTGCTTGTACAATAGCAATTAGGCTGTCTGAACTAGCGCGGTTCCCTTGGTGAATATATTCACTTGCCAAATCAAGTAAACTACGTTCAGTAATAACATCATCCATATTTAAATCGATGACTTTTTGATATAAGGGTAGGGCTTTTTCAAAATCATTTAATTGAAAAAGAAATGCTTGTGCATTTTCAAAGCAGCTTTTATTTAATGCCAGCGTTGATATCGTCAGTGCTTCTTTGCTGGTAATGAGTTGCGTTGCTGTTGTTTTCTCCTGTGTAATTCCAGTGGAAGGAACGGAGGTCTTACTTTTATTTGTGCTATCTGTTGTATACCTTGTTAGCGTATTCTCGGATGGGTCATTTGTTTTATATGCAATTGTACTACTCGTTTTTCTGCGCCATTGATCTACATTCGGTCGGTTACCCCATTTTTGTGCAAAGTTTTGTTTCCCAATTTCAATAGTATTTTTATTTTCAAAATAAAAATCACTTACCCCGCTGTTGCCTTGTGTCGTGTTATTCGTATTGTTGTAGCCTCCAGTATTATTCCCAAAGTTGTTAGATGTGTTATTGAAGCCATTATTGCCCCCGTTGTTCCCGCCGTAATTGTTATTAACCAAATTATTTTTGTTTGCTATGTTATTTAAAGCATCATTTGCCAATTCCGCTTGTTTAACTTCATCCATAAACAGGCTACTTAATTTGTCGGATTTATTTTTTTTATTTAATTCCCATTTTTGTAGATAATCTTTTTGTAAATTTTCTGCAAGGGCGTAAATATATTGAAGCGTATCTTGTTGCTGAATTACAATGTCGTTTTTTAGAATTGTTGGGAGCCATTTTTTTCGTAGCGCTATTTTTTCAAAATCGGGGTTGGTTTTTAATATTAAGGTTAAACTATCATAGGCCAATGTAGCAATCGCATAATTACTTGATTTGTAATTGATGTCTGCTAATAATTCAAAGGCTTTTTGTTTTTGCGTTAATCCGTTTTCATTCTTTTTGATAGCAACTAAAAGCCATTCATTTGCGCTTTCAATGTCCTTATTTTGAATGGCTAATTTCGCCATCTCGAAATATAAGATATCAGTATAGGGTTTATATTTTTCCTTTCTGGACATTTGTTGCAATGATTTGGCTAACTCCATCCAGGGGGTTTTAGTTTGCTTAAATTCAATTTTAATTAAATTAATTTTTGCATACACACTGATTAATGGGTTTAATGCATCACTATTTGCTTTTTTATACCAGGTATATGCATTTGCCAGATTATCTGATTTTTCCCATAATTGGGCAATAAGATAATACCATCTCGTTTTGGAAAATTTATCAGTGGCATTAGATAAGCCTTTTATTAAATAAGTTGCAGCGCTATCATAAATTTCACTTTGATAATAGCCATATGCCAACTGTTCAAATAAAAATGGGTGTAATCTTTTAGGAAAAAAAACATCTGTTTTTAATAATTGTAACAAGCTTAACCCTTCATTCAGTGAATTTATTTCAAAATAGTTTCTAGCCTGCCAAAGCATGCTTTCATTTCTAATATTCCTATTTTCATAAAACTTGTTATCTTCTTTAGTTGCGATACTGAATTGGCCTTTGGTATTTCTCAAATTACTGCCAATGGGTATATCCATGCCTGCTTCTTTGGTATCAAAAGCATAGTTGATGTATTGCAATAAACTACCTGCTGTATCAAAATTTTTATGAAATAAGTAAGCTTTGGCTAATAATAAATAAGCATCGTCCACCCAATTACTTCTTAAATCATGTAAGACCACATTGGCATTACATCTGTAGATGATTGAATCTATATCTTTTTTAGAAGTATTGGCTAAGTCGTAATCGTAAAATGGAATTAAGGTGGTGTAATCCTCCTGTAAATAAGCGCGTGCATCTTTGATAATTTCTGTCAATTCTTCATTTGCGTGAAATATATAATTGAATTTTGAAACTGTATTTTGATAAGCACGACGGCCAAGTGTATATTTTTTCTTTGTGAGAATTTCATAGGGGAGTGGTCGCTCTTCTTCGTAGGGGATAAACTTACGTGTGGTGCTATCTAATTTTGCTTTGGCATTATCGATTTTTTTAAATAAAAAGTTATTTATTTTTTTTTGATTGCTGTCTAATACACTGTTTACTTTTTTAATCAATTTTGTATTGTTGATATCTAGTATTGATTTACTAGAATCCTGCGCTAAAACATCGGTATTTAGTACAAAAATACAGCCCAGAAGGAGTAGTGGATAAAGCCGGTATTTTAATGGGATCTGCAACAATTTCATGGTAGGACTAATAACGACTAAAAATACAATTAATTCTGTTTATTTTGTATCTTTAGGTTGCAACTTTTAATATGGCAATTTTAGACGATAATAATACTTTCAAACGGACCAGTAACACCTATCGTTTGGTCATCATGAACGAAGATACTTATGATGAGGTAGTAGCGTTTAGATTGTCTAGGACTTCAGTTTATATTGGTTTTAGTGTAAGCTTTATATTGTTGGTAGGCTTAACCATAGCGTTAATTGCTTTTACCCCACTCAAGTATTACATTCCAGGATACGGCACCAAAGAAAGTCAAACTGCGCTTCAGTTATTGAAAATAAGGACCGATTCATTAGAGCAAACCCTACACTATAAAGAACAATATTTAGAAGGGATAAAAAAAGTACTTTCTGAAGGGAACGCTAAGCAATTAGATACCATCCCTTTGAAATTACCCGAAAGCTTACCTTCAAATGATTAATTTTTGTTGTGAATTTTAACACGAACGATAATAAAAAAAATAAGCCGGTAACCGTTTGGGCAAATTATGCTGGCTTAGGATCCCAATTAATTGCAGGCTTATTGTTGTTATTGTATATTGGTAAAAAGGGAGATGCTTATTGGGGTTTCAAGCCAATGTTGATTTGGATATTGCCTTTTGCGTTTATTTTTTTCACTTTATATAGAATTATTAAAGAAACAAAGTAATTGATATGTTTATAAAAAAAATGACACCGATACTTGCACTTTTCGCATTCATAAATTGCTTGTGTTTTTTAGTCATGGAGCAAATGCCAAATTTTAATTACTACTTTATTATTGTAGTAAATACCATGTTAATTTTAATGGCATTTTTAAGCTATATCCGCGTATTAAAAATGGATATGAATAATCCCAATGCAATGATTCGTTCTGTGATGATGGGTACACTTATGAAATTGGGCGTATTTGCAATAGCTGCTTTGATTTATGCCAAAACACAGCAAACAAAGGTAGGTATACCTACTTTATTGGTTTGTATGGGTATTTATTTATTGTATTCTTGGCTTGAAATTCGGTGGGCTACAAAAAAGAATTAGTTTTTAAACCGCATTAAATATTTTTCTTGGCAAAAGTTGAACATCCACTTAACGCACTCAATGCCTATTTGCCTGATGGTGCATTTGCCCCTGTTGTTGCCTTAATCAATCAATACAAAGTTCATTTAACAGTTACAAAAGCAAGGAAGTCTGTTTTAGGTGATTATCGCCATGCATTTCAAGGAGCAAATCATAAAATTTCGGTCAATGGGAATTTAAACAAATATGAGTTCCTCATTACTTTACTTCATGAATTAGCCCACCTTTTATGTTACGAACAATTTAGGAATAGGGTAGATGCACATGGCAAAGAATGGAAAAGTATTTATGGACTTTTGCTTGC
>CAIWBA010000084.1 GCA_903910765.1 uncultured Bacteroidota bacterium | reverse complement strand
AGCCATGTATGAAATTGAAAATGCAAAATTAAAGGAACAAATAATTAAACTACCCGGACTTAAAATCATTGCATCTGATATTAGCAAAAGAGCAATTGATACTGCAAAAACCAATGCGGAAGTAGCTGGTGTTGCACATTTAATTTACTTCCAAGATTGCGATTTTGAAAACACAAATATTCCTGAAGCGCAGGAGGGTGCAGTGGTGATGTTTAATCCTGAATATGGGGAAAGGTTAGGCTATGAAGCTGAATTGGAAGCTACTTATGCAAGGATGGGTGATTTTTTGAAGAATAAATGCAAAGGTTATCTGGGCTATATATTTACTGGTAATTTAGAGTTGGCCAAAAAAATAAGATTAAAACCAAGTCGCCGTATTGAATTTTACAATGCAACCATTGACTGTAGGTTATTGGAATATGAAATGTACGCTGGAACCAAACGAACTGATAAATTAGTAGATAAAGGAGAAGAAGAAAGCGGCTTAATTAATACCTAAATAAAAATTGACTAGGTAAAACTTCTATTTGAATATATTTTGCATATAACAATTCTCCATCTACTTGAATAGGTAATTCCTTTTCACAATTAATTGTAATTTTTTCTGCAAGTCGTTGAATGATAAATGGTAAATGAAGGTGTTTGCCTTTTTGTATCACGGGTAGGTACCATAACCTTTTTAACATAGAAATTTTCTTACTTAATACCATATTTAAAAGACCATCATTTAATGCTGCTGGAGGTGCAATAAAAAATCCACCACCTGCGCGAGAGGAATTGACAATAAGGGCTAGTAAAAACTTTTCATTCCAAATTTCTTCACCTATTTGAATTTGTATTTTTTGTTCCTTGAAAAAGAATATTTTAAAAATAACTGCCAATAAGTAGCCATAATGTCCGCCAATAAAACGGATCGATTTCATGGATTGTAATATTTCCCCGTCAAAACCTACCCCTAAACAATTAATGTATAGTTTGCCATTAACTTTTGCTGCATCTATAGGTTTGGGAGTTGCGGCGAGTATGGTAGCAATTTGTTGTTCTATTGTAACATCACCATATAATTTCCAAGCAAAATCATTTCCAGTGCCGCCACAAAATAAGGTAATAGGTATTTTGCAATTGGGATATTTATTAATAAAGTAATTAATGGTGCCATCGCCACCAATCACCCAAGCATCTGAATATTGGTTTAAGTCCGCATCGGAAGGCCATTCAAGATCATAAATAGTAGATAGCTTGTTAAGATTTATTAATTGTTCCTGTAACCAAACGGAGATTTGTTTTGATTTCCCTTTGCCTGCGGTGGTATTGGCTAGTATGGCTACATTTTTTATTTCCATTACATTCTCTTTACAAGCTACTGCGTCAATTTTTTATTATTGGTTAATAGGTATTTGGCAGTTTCGTAAATTAATGAAGTTTGTTTTTTCATTTGAACCGCTATGGTATCTGGTTTCACTAATTGATTATCCTGTGTGCTTTTGAATTTGAAATTTTTATCATCTTTGATGGGAAAACCAATATAATGGGTGTTGCTATATAATCCTATGGAGTTTGCAAAGTCGTCAAACAGGAATATTTCGTTTTGATCTGAATTTTGTACAAGTGAAAATACATTTCTACCTAGCGTGGTATTGGTGTAAGCAATATTAGTGAGTGATGCAATACTAGGAAGTACATCCAATTGTGAAACCGGGGTAGTGTAGGTTTTTGCTTTTAATATGGACGGTGCGTAAAACAATAATGGTACATGCATATTTGTTAATCCATTATCACTAAATACTCTAGGGAGCATATCTCCCGCATCTCCTTTAATACCATGGTCACCCACGAACACAAATAAGGTATTTTTGAAGTAAGCCTCTTTTTTAGCTGATTCAATAAATTGTTCTATACAAAAATCGGTATATCTAAATGCATTAAACTCATCATTGCTTTCATAGCCGTGTTTTAGTAATGAATCATTCGGGACTATTCTTTTTTTGAATTGTTTCAGATCATTTGCTGGAATTGTGTAAGGGCGATGATTGTCGGCAGTTTGAATAATCGCAAAAAAGGGTTTTGTTTTTTCTTTTAATATTTTATTGGCTTCTATAAATAAATCATGATCACTAATGCCCCAAACATCCACTTCCTTCGAATTATATTTTCCTTGTTCGTAGATATTTAAATCTGATATATTGTTGGTTAATACGCCTCTAATATTAGCCCAACTAGCACTACCACCTAAGAAGTAAAACTTTTCATGATTTTTAAAATCAGTAATGATGGTGTGTTGGTCAACTGCCAATGGGTTACGACTTGAAGTTTTACCCGGTTGCACATCTGGTATACCTGTAAGCACAGCCCAAACGCCGCGCGCTGTTCCGTAGGCCGGTGAAAATGCGCGATTAAAAAACACCCCTTCTTTGCTCATTTTATTAAAATAAGGCGTTGCATTTAATGGGTTATTGATCAATGAGCTTTTATACATCGAGAAAGATTCACAAATAACCAATACCACATTCTTTATTTGTCCACCCACAGAATCATTTTGAATAGGGGCATAACTGCGTTTGAAATTGAGTGTTTTGTTATTTCGTTCTGCGATAGGAATTTGTAAGTAATCACTTATAGCTTCATAATTTTCATGCAACAGTTCCATATCCACCTTTGAATTTCTGAAATCTAGGGTACTAAAAAAGGATTGAAATGGATTTAAAGCAAGGTTCGCTTTATAATCACTCCCTAAAGTATAGGCATTACTCCATCTAAGCGGATACTGTCCTCCGGTATATACGATATTGCCTACAATGCAATATGCGAATAGTAAAAAAAATAAAATATGGGTAAGTGGTTTTGATTTTGTGGTGGTTACTTTTTGCGCAACCATATTATAAGTGAATTGGATAAACTTATAAAACCCAAACATGCTCAATAAAAATCCAAAAATAATTTTAACAATAGGATAGGACTGCCACATCATTTGTGTGGAGATGCCCAGATTTTCTAGGTAGGTTAAAATACTTGCATTTAATCGTTGATGTAAATAGGCAAAATGCACAAAGTCAGTTGCATATAGTATAAACAAACAAAAGCTAAAAAATAACCAGATGCCTAGTACCCATTTTTTTCCTTGATTACTCGAAAATGGATTCGTTTTTTTGAATAAGCCTTCAATAAAAACCAACATCATTATAATACCCACATATCTTAAATCATATCTAAATCCTAAGAAAAATGCTTCCATATTTGAACCCGTTTCTGAAGCGGGTGCCTTAAAAACAATTCCTGTTGCAATTCTTGACAAGCTCATTATTATTAAAAAGCTAAAACCTAAAATCAGGTTCCAAATTAATTGGTTAGTTATTTTTAATTTTATTTGCATGCAAGAGTTGGTTGTTTATAAAATTACTGATAAATTAAATAAGGGCTAATTTCTTTTTGCCAGTGGGTGACTCTAACTAATTTTGTGATATGCTGTAGCCAAATTTGTAGTGTTTGTTCAAATAATTGTTGGGCATTAGGTATACCCATTAATAAGGACAAATGATTTTCACCACTGGGATTTGCTTGTGTAGGATAGGGCTGCCATTTAAAATCTTGTGGATGCAAGTCCTTAATAAGTTTTAATAGTAATAATCCTGTCATGACTGATCTGTATTGACTAGTGTCAATAATTTTAATTCTTATTCCCTTGGTTTCTTGAACTTCACCATTCGATTGTGAAATACTTAAGGGTGTTGTTTCAATTTTTATTTCTTCTCTAAGTAAATTTTGCCAAACCATTGCAATGGCTGGTAAATTAAGCCAGGTAGCTCCAATCCATTCAAATGAATGTTTGGTTCCGCGTCCGACCGAAACGTTCGTCGCCTCAAAAAAACATAATCCTGGATATAGCATACAAGCTTCTACATTTTGCAAAGCAGGGGATGGTTTTACCCAAGGTAAATGCCAGTCCGTAGCCATTGCATTTCTGTTCCAATTTTCACAATGGATTACTTCTAAATCAGCATGCCAACCCTGGGTGGCATTAAAATATTTTCCTAATTCGCCAAATGTACTTTGATGTTTGATTGGTATATCAAATCGGCCTATGAAACTTGCAACAGATTCATGAAGCATTGGGCCTTCGCATAATTCAAAATTTCCACCTAATGGATTGGGGCGATCTAATAAAACTATTTTTAATTTTTTTTCAGCTGCAGTTTCAATAAAATAAGTCAATGACCATAAATAAGTATAAAACCTTGTACCCGCATCAGGGATATCAAATAGGAGTAGTTCAATATCTTGCATATCCTGTTTTGTAGGTTTCATCTTTTCGCCATACAAACTAATAATAGGTTTCGCAGTAACATCATCTATACCATCCAACATTTTTGCGCCATCTGCACCGGAAGCAGTAATTCCATGTTCAGGTGAAAATAGTTTTACGATATTAAATCCAGCGTCGATCAATGCCTTTCTACTTAAAACTCCTGTATTTGTTTTTGCTGCATCATTCGTAAGTAGTCCAATGCGCTTGGTTTTCCAACTGGGCGCATTTGCAATAATAATATCAATTCCAAATTTGACTGGCATAGTTAATTACTTTGACTTTTCAAATCCGAGTTCTTCTTTTAATGTTTCAATTACATTAAATATAATGGGGCATCTATCGTAATGCATGTAGGTGGTAAATAATCTTTTATTGAAATCAGGTACATGAAATGCTGGAAATTCTCTACAACCTGCAAATCGATATTCATACACACTGCAACTATTTTCCACCAAAAAGTGACATGGAATTGAATTAATCACCATTCGTCCCGATTCTCCTTTTGAAATATAGGCTTCGTCAAAATCGGCCCTGGTTTGACCCAAATGTTCCGAAAGTCGGTTCGCTTCGTTCTCGTCAATATTCACCATTAAGCTTTTGCAACAGTTGCCGCAACTCGTACAGCTAATTTTAGGCGAAATAGCCTCGGATAGGGAAAATACAAGTTTGTCCAGCTGATTGCCATCCATTTCCCTTAAAAAGGACTGGAATTGGTCGTTTTCTGAGGCCAGCTCATCTGCCTTGGTTTTGATGTATCCTAGATCAACAATGGGGTATTTTGGGTCTGTTTTGATGCGTTAAAGATAAGCGAATAATCTTTTATCCACATAAAAGGGCCAATTGGTGAAAAGTAAAATTGGGGTAACCGCCGTGCTCATTAGATTTGCAGTTAGACATGGGCATTTTATGCCCCTAAAGCATTGATAATTATGGCAGAATCAAAAATTCCAGTAGAATATAATGAAGATTCCATCCGGTCATTAGATTGGAAGGAACATATTCGATTAAGACCTGGTATGTATATCGGAAAGTTAGGTGATGGTTCAGCACCTGATGATGGTATTTATGTTTTAATGAAAGAAGTAATCGACAACTGTATTGATGAACATACCATGGGCTATGGTAAGCAGGTGGAAATTTCAATTCAAGGAAAGCAAGTCACGATTCGTGATTATGGACGTGGTATTCCGTTGGGAAAAATTGTGGATGTGGTAAGTAAAATAAATACGGGTGCTAAATACGATAGCAAAGCGTTTCAAAAATCCGTGGGTTTGAATGGGGTAGGTACTAAAGCGGTGAATGCATTAAGTGAAGATTTTGAAGTGACTGCATTTAGAGAGGGGAAACAAAGATCGGCTAGTTTTAAAAAAGGGGTGTTGGTGAATGAAACCAAAGAAACCAAAACAACCGAGCCGAATGGTACATTGGTGGTATTTACACCCGATGCAACCATGTTTAAAAACTACCATTATATTCATGAATATATTGATGGACAATTGTGGAACTATTGTTATTTGAATGCAGGATTGAGTATTGTATTCAATGATAAAAAATACGTAAGTAAAAACGGGTTGTTGGATTTATTGGAAAGAAAAACTAACCCAGATGAATTACGCTATCCCATTGTTCATTTAAAAGGAGATGATATTGAAGTTGCCATATCACATAACAATGATTACGGGGAAGATATATTTTCATTTGTAAATGGCCAGTACACTACGCAAGGCGGAACTCATCAGCAAGCATTTAGAGAAGCCTATGTAAAAGTGATTCGTGATTATTATAAAAAGGATTATGAAGCTTCAGATATCAGAACAAGTATTGTAGCTGCCGTTTCGGTACGTGTGCAAGAACCTGTTTTCGAGAGTCAAACAAAAACGAAGTTGGGTTCTCAAAATGTAGCGGATGGTGGCCCAAGTATGAAAAACTTTGTTACTGAATTTTTAGCGAAAGAGTTAGATAATTTCTTGCATCGTAATCCAGCAACAGCAGATGCTTTGAAAAAGCGGATTGAGCAAAATGAGCATGAGCGTAAGGAATTAGCCGGGATTAAAAAATTGGCGAATGAGCGTGCGAAAAAAGCGAATTTGCATAATAAAAAATTAAGAGATTGTCGCGTCCATTTGAGTGATGATTTACCTGTAAAAAATAAAGAGATGTTTATTTCCTTGCAAAAAGGGAGCACTTTATTTATTACGGAAGGAGATTCGGCTAGTGGTAGTATTACCAAATCACGTAATGTGGATACGCAAGCGGTGTTTAGTTTAAGAGGTAAGCCTTTGAATGCATTTGGCTTAACGAAGAAAGTGGTTTATGAGAATGAGGAATTTAATTTGCTACAACATGCTTTAAATATTGAAGAAGGGTTGGAAGGTTTGCGTTATAATCAAATTGTCATTGCTACTGATGCTGATGTGGATGGGATGCACATTCGTTTGCTAATACTCACCTTCTTTTTACAATTTTTCCCTGACCTCGTTAAAAAAGGCCATGTATTTGTTTTAGAAACCCCATTATTCCGTGTACGTAATAAGCAGAAAACAATTTATTGCTATGATGAAAATGAAAAGCAAGCTGCAATAAAAGAATTAGGTTCCAAACCTGAAATTACTAGGTTTAAGGGATTGGGAGAGATTAGTCCTGAGGAGTTTGGCAAGTTCATTAATGCTGATATAAAATTAGATCCAGTGATTTTAGAACAAGGAGATCATATTCAACATTTGCTAGAGTATTATATGGGAAAAAATACACAGGAAAGACAGGAGTTTATTATTGAAAATTTACGTGCCGATTTAGATATCATCGAAACCAACTAAACCCTTTGATCTAACATCATGTTTGAGTTCCATAAAAATAGAAAACAATATTTTGACATGCAGGTGAATAACGCTGCACAATTTGTTATTCCTTTTATTGAACAAAAAATAACAATCACACCTGGGATGCAGGTGCTTGAAATAGGATGTGGCGAAGGCGGGGTACTTAAGGCATTTGTTAACAAAGGTTGTTTGGGTGTAGGTGTTGAATTAGATGAGTCAAGATTAGTGAATGCACGTGAATGGTTGAAAGAAGATATTGATGCAAATAAAATTCAATTTATTTCAAAAGATATTTATCAAGTCAATCCGGCTATTGAATTTCCTTACTTGTTTGATATCATTGTGCTAAAGGATGTGATTGAACATATTCATGATCAAAAAAAATTAATGGGTTGGATGCAGCAATTTTTAAAACCTGGAGGGGCTATTTATTTTGGTTTCCCGCCTTGGCAAATGCCATTTGGTGGACACCAGCAATTATGTACCAATTCCTTATTGAGCAAATTGCCTTATTATCATTTGTTGCCCACTTTTTTATACAAGTTTATTTTGTCAACTGCAAAACAACCAGTGGCCGATTTATTAGAAATAAAAGAAACGGGTATTTCTATTGAAAAATTTGAAAGATTCGCGCAGCAAACAAACTATAATATATTACATAACATACATTATTTAATTAATCCGATTTACGAGTATAAATTTAATTTAAAACCAAAAATTCAGTTTGGCTTTATAAAAGCAATACCATGGGTTAGAAATTTTTTTACTACCTGTGTTTATTATTTAATAACGCCCAATACACACTAATATATTATGATACATTTAGTTTTTGAAACAGCCAATGTGGCCATTTTGCAATCAGCTATTGAAATGGATGAATCTCTT
>CAIWBA010000083.1 GCA_903910765.1 uncultured Bacteroidota bacterium | reverse complement strand
GACAAATACCACAATTAATTAAATACAAACGCTCCGCTTCAGCAGCATCTTTGGTATTTAAAGAATCAATTGGATTGGGTACCATTTTAGATGCTACATAGTTTGTAGAATCACCTGGCTTATCCATCGCGTATGGAAAAGGCATTTCCTTACCACGTGCAATGGTACCTGCTACAGGACGGTTGTCGTAATTAATTCCTTTGCTAGCCAAGTTGCTATGATCCGCGTAAGTTTCATAGGCACGGCTATACGCCATATCTGGCATATACACTTTACCTGGGGTACGCTTAATATCGTTACAGCTAGTTAAAACAACTACTGCAGCTAAAGATAATATTGTAAAAAATTTATTCATTCGAGTTCTTTTAAAATGTTCTAAGTTTTTAGCGCTTGTTTCAAGAGCAATTTTTATGCAAGTTGTTTTTCGTTGTATAAATTATCCTCTTTATCATAAGTACCAAACCACCATCCTTCTTCTGCAACTTGAACATCTGTTTCAATTGCACCGTTGGAACTTAACAAAGCTTTTAAGTCGTCGGTATTTGTTTTATCTGTGCACTCAATCACCATTACAAATAAATCATCGGTAGCACGCTTATGAAAATGATGTTTTTTAACACCTGGTGCTAATTGACATAAATAACAAAAAGTCATCACCATACCCACCGCTGCAAATAATACCGTTAACTCAAATATAATCGGCACCCAAGCTGGTAAAGCAAAATGCGGTTTACCACCAATATTCAAAGGCCAATCTTTGGTAAAAATCCAACTGATTGCACTAATCGCAGTAGTGGTTCCTGTAATACCATAAATAAAACCTGCGGTGTGTAAGCTAGTCTCGCGCATACCCAAGGCGTGGTCTAAACCATGCACTGCAAAGGGCGTATACACATCTTTAATTTTATACCCAGCAGCACGCACTTGCTTTACTGCAGGAAATAAAACCTTTTCTTCATCAAAACAGCCAACTACAAATTTCTTTTGTGCCATAATCTTTTTCTTAATCGATATTTAATTAATGTGCATGCGTATTGTCGTGAATGAAATTATCCAACGGTTGCGCTTCCAATTTTTCAAATTCAGGTTTGTATGATTCACCACTTCTCTTTAACACATATTTAATTTCAGCAACCGCGATTACTGGGAAATATTTAGCGAATAAGAAGAAGCAAGTAAAGAATAATCCAAATGTTCCTAAGTAAAATCCAACCTCCCAAATACTCGGACTATAATATACTGACCAGCTTGATGGTAAGTAATCACGATACAATGAAGTAACAATAATTACAAAACGCTCAAACCACATACCAATGTTAACGATGATACTCATGAAGAAAGTAACAAACACGTTTCTTCTCATTTTTCTAGACCAGAAAATTTGTGGAGATAAAACGTTACAAGCCATCATTCCCCAATAGCTCCAACCATAAGGGCTAAATAAATAAGCACGGCTATACCAGAAAGTGTATCCCTCATATTTATTTTGAGAGTACCAGCCCATAAATAATTCAGTTAAGTAAGCGATACCTACAATTGATCCTGTAAGTACAATTACTTTATTCATTAAGTCGATGTGACCAATGGTAATGTAATCCGTTAATCCAAAAACTTTACGCACAACAATCAATAAAGATTGTACCATGGCGAAGCCAGAGAAAATCGCACCCGCCACAAAGTAAGGAGGGAAGATAGTGGTATGCCAACCTGGAATTACTGAAGTCGCAAAGTCAAAAGATACAATCGTGTGAACCGATAATACTAGTGGTGTAGATAAACCAGCCAATACTAAAGATAAACTTTCATGTCGTTGCCAATGCTTGGTAGAACCTGTCCAACCAAATGCAGCAATACCATATAATTTTTTTCTCAATTTTGTAAACGCACGATCACGCACCGTAGCTAAATCGGGTAACAAACCAGAATACCAGAATAATAAGGAAACAGTAAAGTAAGTTGAGATCGCAAATACATCCCATAATAATGGTGAATTAAAATTCACCCATAAAGGACCACGAGAGTTCGGGTAAGGCATAATGAAAAACGCTAACCAAACACGACCCATGTGGAATATCGGAAATTGACCTGCGCACATAACGGCGAAAATGGTCATCGCTTCAGCAGCACGATTCACCCCAGTTCTCCAACCTTGACGGAATAATAATAATACAGCCGAAATCAAAGTACCCGCGTGACCAATACCCACCCACCAAACGAAGTTGGTAATATCCCAACCCCATCCAATTGTTTTGTTCAAGTTCCACTGACCAATACCATAAGTCACCTCACGATATAAGCTATACACCCCAAATAATAAAAGTGTTACAGCAATAAAAAAGCCAATGTACCATAAACGAGATGGTTTCACTTCGATAGGGCGCAAAATATCCTCAGTAACTTGGTGAAAATTTTTCTCACCATATACCAATGGTTCGCGCAACTGTGATTCGTATTTAATATGCATCTTTAACTATTTCTAATTTTTTAAACTCTATTTATTATTTGTGAGCCGCTTCAGTTTCTGCTTTTGTTTCATGCGCCGCTTCGGTTTTATGTTCTGCTTTAGCTTCATGACCTGCTGCTGCATGCTCCTCACCCGCCTCATCATTGTTTCTTACTTTAGCCAAGTAAGTAACATTTGGCAATACGTGTAATTGCTCTAACACATAAAACTGACGATTCGGATTATCAACGCGTACTTTTGAAATTGCACTATGTTTATCATTTGCATTACCAAAGTTGATCGCGTTGGTAGGACATGATTGTTGACAAGCCACTTTCACATCAGCATCCACCATTGGACGAGAATCTTTTTTCGCATCTAACTTAGCAGCTTGTAAACGTTGCACACAGAAAGAACATTTTTCAATCACACCACGAGAACGAACAGTCACATCTGGATTTAACACCATTCTAGATAAATCATCATTCATATCTAATACAACATCATTCACTTCGCCTTTTTGGTTATCAGGGAAACTATCTGCACCAGTATAATCAGCCCAGTTAAAACGACGTACTTTGAAAGGACAGTTGTTCGCGCAATAACGTGTACCAATACAACGGTTGTAAGTCATTTGGTTTAAGCCTTCAGAGCTATGATTCGTTGCAGCCACTGGACAAACGTTTTCACAAGGAGCGTTGTCACAATGTTGACACATTAAAGGTTGGAAAACCACTTTTGGATTTTCCATATCGCCGCTATAATATTTATCAATACGTAACCAATGCATTTCATGACCACGTAATACTTCTGGCTTACCAACCACAGATACGTTGTTTTCAGCGTTACATGCAACTACGCAAGCACCGCAACCATTACAACTATTTAAATCCACGCTCATGCCCCACTTAATTCCTGGACGATCGTACACAGGATAAATAGTAGCTTCTTTTTCATATTTCTCAAGCGCTTCAAATTCTTTCATCTTATCGCCACCTTCTGTGATACCTCTAAATTCATGATCACGCTCTTCTCTAATTTCTGTTGGATGTTTAATATAAGCAGCCAAAGAAATTTCTTTCATTACTTCCGTACGATTTCCTTGTTCTGTATCATAACGGAAATGCGTTTGTGTTAAAGCAACCGGATAAGTTTCACCTGTTGGCGTTAAAGTAACATTGCTGCAATTAAAATGAACATTGCCATTTTCAATGCAAGCCAAAGGATATGCATTTTTACCAGTACCAATCACTGATTTACCTAAAGCATCTGCACGACCGTAACCCACCGCGATACCCACTGTTTGTGGATGTGTGCCAGGAATAATTAATACAGGAAGTTCAATTGATTTTCCATCAACCGTTAATTTAACCACTTGCTTCGGCGGTTTAACTTCATAAGCATCTGCTTGCCCTGGTTTGTTTAAATCAATATTCAATAAAGATTTAGCCATCGCAGGCGATACTATAATATAGTTGTCCCAAGTAGCACGTGTCACTGGATCAGGCAATTCCTGTAACCAAGGGTTAGCAGCACCTTGACCAGCACCGATACCCACTTTTTGGTATAAGGCTAATTCAATTTTATCCGAAGGCTTCGTTGCACTTACTGCAGCTAAAGCAGAAGTTACAGCTGTTGCGTTTAAAGTAGCACCTGCAAAAGTTTCAGCAGCAGGATTTGAAACACCAGCTTGTAAAATTTTATTCCAAGCAGCTTCGCCACCTAATTTAGCAGACCACTCATTTTTTAAATAAGTTGTATAATCACTTGCATCACCAGACCATTTTAATAATGAATCTTCAAATCCACGTGTTTTAAATAATGGAGATATAGTTGGTTGTAAGAAGCTAATATATCCTGTTGCTGGTTCAGCATCACCCCAACTTTCTAAAAAGTGTGGTGCAGGAATTACATATTTACAAAGAG
>CAIWBA010000082.1 GCA_903910765.1 uncultured Bacteroidota bacterium | reverse complement strand
GGTTTTGCAGATAGGTACATATAATTTGAACCAACGATATAGTTTACAATACCAACACCAATCGCTACAATTTGTGTGTAGCCAAACATCCAAATCCATGATTTTGGGCGCGGTCTAAAATTTAAATGTAAAATCATATAAGCAATCACTAATAACATACCTGCATGATCAATAAAGTAGGCGTAAAAATTATAGCCATCCATACCTACTGAAAATTCTGGGGTAAGTAGTGAATGAATACCACCAGCTAAGCCCCAGTAGTAAACGCATTCAGCCAACCATTGTTTGTAATTAATTAGTAGTGCGATACATAAAAAGTAACTAATACTACATAAGTGTACCGGTAGGTTTTGTTGCAAGTTCCAATAACCTTGTTGGTAATTATAATAATTTTCAACGATAAAGTTGATTGAAAAAAATAAGGCAATAAAAGTAGCGTAGGTTTTTGGGTTCACTTTTTTGAAATGGAAGGGTACACGAACCACAATGGTGATGATTAAAATAATCATCACCATACATTCCCACCAAAAAGGCGTGAATGGTTCCATAATTGCAGGCGGATGATATTTACCCAGGGTAATCATGAACATTAAGTTACATTATTTTTTACAAACGCTATAACTTTTGCGCGCCAGTGAAGTTACTGATACAAAAAGCCCTGAATTTATTGATTAAATTCAGGGCTTGACGAATGGGCTATATTAAAAGCCTATTTATAAATTTATTATAATTCTCTGATCCAAATATTTCTATAGCTTATTGGATTTCCATTATCACCATGGTCCTGGAATAATAAAGGAAGTTTAGGATCATGCTTTTTATACACAGGTACCACTGCATAATCAGTAGGCCCTAAAATGGAAACATTATTTTGAACAAGCACCCCATTATGTATAACAGTTAGGCGACCCGGTGCTTCCACATCGCCATTCTCTTTAAAGATGGGAGCTGTAAAAATGATATCATAAGTTTGCCACTCGCCGGGTTTGCGACTTGCATTTACTAAAGGGGCATATTGCTTATAAACAGCAGCAGCTTGACCATTAGAGTAGGTAACATTATCGTAGGAGTCCAAAACTTGTACTTCATATTTGCCCATAAAATACACACCACTATTACCTCTTGCTTGCCCACTATTTTTTACAACGGAAGGTGTTCTAAATTCTACATGTAATTGACAGTTGCCAAATGCTTGTTTGGTAATTAAATCACCAGCACCCTTAACATCTGTTACAGTTCCCTCTGGATCTAATTGCCATTTTGCAGGACTGCCATCTTTTTTTTGAAAGGAAGATAAATCCTTCCCATTAAATAAAACAATCGCATCAGATGGGGCATCTGCATTGCTATTACCTGGGGTAATAATTGGAACAGGCACCCATGATTCTAATTTTTCAGGAGTAATACCGCCGTTATCTTTTTTTGGTGGATTTTGCGCAATTGCATTAAAACAAAAAATACAAACTGCGATAAAGCCGAAACTAATTTTTTTCATAAAGCGTCTAATTATTTGATATCCCAATTTAAGGAAAAGGTTTAAATATTACTGAGAAAATTGCACATTCCCTTTTATTAAGCCTCTACAAGTGCTTGCACCACAATTACAATTAAAAGGCTCCATGGTGTGGTCTAAGAATTGCGCATAATCTAAAGTGAGTTCTTCTCCTTTTTTAACCTCCTTAATTGTAAGGACATTTAATCCAACATAAGAGCAGTTAGCTTCACAATGATGATTTTGAGGCGACCATGCTTCTGGTTGCAGGTCCCATAAAATATATACTTCCTTCCCAATCGGATACGCATAACGTCTAAAATTTAATTTTTCGCGTTCATCCCAATGCTCATCCACATATTTTTTTGTAACAATGCGTTGCGCTTTTTCCTCCCCTTTAAATAATAATGTATTTTTTGGAAGGTCATATTTCGCGTACATGCCGTAACCTGAAATCGCATTTCCTTTGATGACAAATAATTTTTC
>CAIWBA010000081.1 GCA_903910765.1 uncultured Bacteroidota bacterium | reverse complement strand
GTTTTTTTATAAGTAGTCACAAATCCCCGATGATATAAGGACTTTATCCATTCTGGATTTAATTTTTTATCAATAGGTATATTATGCAATAATGGCGATTGCACAAATGGACCTGCGATGGCTTTCAGCGGTGTATGATAAATACCTGCAGCTAAGAGTCCTGAATTTTGAATAAATTTTCTTCTTTCCATAATGATCAATTAAAATATTTTATTTTAAACTTAAGATGAACAAAATTTTATAGTAAAACAAGCAAGTATAAATTGTAGTTATTGAATAGGGGCATTATTTATTATTCTTTAATGTAGTATTGATTGCCTCAAGTAAACCATTTTTCGAATAGTCATGGCCTAATTGCCAAAACATAATACCACCTAACTTATTTTTGATGACATATTTTGTTTTTTCCTCAATGGATTGTTTATCGTCAAAAGTGGCATAGCTTTTTTCAGAAGCACTATAAGCATATGGTGCTTGCGCTTCCCCATCCCAATAAAATTTGTACCCATTTTTTTCTGAAATACGATTAGGGAAATCATTATACCCTATGAAAGATTTAAATTTCCCATTTTGATACAAGCCATTGTTATCTTCAATGACGCCCTCCCATGTTCTAGCATAAAAGGCAGCCCCCATGATTAATTTTTTTGCAGGAACGCCTAATGACAATAAATATTGAATACAATTATCAGCGGACTCTTTTTGTTTAGTAGTACTATATAAAGGGGTATGATGCCCTGTAACAGTTGCATATCCACTCACTAAATCATAAGTCATTAAGTTGACATAGTTTACGTAAGGCATCACATCACTCCAATTAATTGCTTCTTCTGCAAATCTTTTAAACCCGCCTGCAGCAAAAGTAATGGTCGCCTTTTTGCCTAGTTGTTTGCGCAACTCTTTCACAAGCGCAGTGAAATTCGGTTTATCCTCAGGTGTATATCGGTGATTGGGGTATCCCGCGATGGCAGGATATTCCCAGTCTAAATCAATGCCATCTGACCCAAAATAATCAGTCAATGCCTTAACTGATGTTGTAAAATTGTCGCGTCCTTGTTCTGTACTAAATACTTCAGAGCAGGGCGCACATCCTCCCCAGCCCCCCAATGACAGTAACACTTTTAAATGTTTGTTTTGGGATTTCATTGCAACCATTTTTTGTATAATCGCAGTATCCTTCGCACCTCTTAATTTTAATTGATCACCTTCCAAATGGCCAAAGCAATAAATAATATGGGTAAAGTTACGCGCATCAAAAGAATCCAATTTTTGTATGCTGCCAGAATAATAAGCAATGACTGCTTTTTTTTGTGCGTTTGCGGACCGAATAAAAATCGTAATTAAGCCTGATAATAAAATTAAAAAGTAAAGCTGCTTTCTCATTGTTGGCGATATTATATTGTGATGGGCCATTTGTATTTTTAAAACTTACCAGCTATTTTATACTTTATTTGAAAATGTATAAAATTTATTATTTTATTGTTTTGCGTGATCTTGTTTATAATGATTCAATAACATATCTCCGCCAAAATCATTCTTTAAATCTCTAATGACAGAGTGAATATGATTTGCATTGTTTTGTGTATTATCATATTCAATAATAAAGCTGGGTCCTTGTACACGATAATAGGTTGGGCTGCCAACTTGATTGATGGTAGTACCTGCCCAAGCAAATAAAATATTATCTAATCCAGCAGCTTGTATATCCTTCAGCATACTTTCAGCAAATAAATGAGTGTATCTATTCACATATACTTTAATTAATTTTAACAACAAGGCTTGTTGGTTTTCATTTAAATCTGTATACTTAAGTCCAAGTTTTGAATTTATATCCGCACTTCTTTTATCAAAAGTTATGATGTCCTTGTATGCAATAGTATCAATGATTGCTTTTTTTAATTGCTGTGGATCCAAAGAATTTAGCACTTGAAATCCTTCTTCGGTTTCTTCTTTTAAAATTTCTGTGCCTTTTTTAGATCCTGTTAGTACAACTGCAGGATTAGATCCCATAAATCCTGGGGTGCCAGAAACGATCATTTTTTTATCAAAAGAAAAATTATATGAAATATGATGTCCCTCAAAGCGCCATCCCCAAATTGTTTTATTTGAAGGGATACCGAAAATAGAAAAATGATAATTTCCTGGATCACGATACTTATCCTCTGGTTTTCTGTTTTCTATTTCTTTTAAAACCACTTCCATCGCAACAATATCGGTTGCTTTTTTATAGGCCATGTCGCTTAAACAAGAACGCAATAATGCAAGCCCAGCTTCAGTTTGCTGCGCATTCATTTCATTGAATGTAATACCTTTTCTTACAAATGGAACAAAGTGAAAATTATACCGCTCGTCATTATCAAAAGGAAATAAGGTCCCTGTTTTTTGTTCGTCACTTAACAAGTCAATAAAATTATTTGCCTTTTTAACAACGTCCTGTGCTTTAACGATAAAAACAATTGAATAAATGCAAAAAACCGTCAGAAATACTTTTTTCATTTTAATTTATTTAGGGATAATGTAAGGTTTAATATTACTCGTATTATAGTCGTTATGACTTAATTATTTTTTTTCTTTTATTTGCTTTAATAATAATTCCATTGCTGCTACTTTTTCAGGATATCGATTTGCTAAATTATTTTTTTCGCCAATGTCATCTTTCAAATTATATAATTGTGGAATGGTCGCATTGCCAGTTTCTATATTTGTTGCATAAGTCATAGCATTGCCTTTCGCCGGTACTATATACTTCCAATCACCATTCACGATGGCTAAAGTTCCCGCATGTTCAATATAAGTAGTTCGCCCTTGTTTTGTTTTACCCAATAATGCATTCATATGATTCTCACTATCTATTGCATCGCCGGTAGGAATATTAAATTTAAAATAATTTGCAAAAGAGGCTAATAAATCTATCTGACTCACTAATGCAGGTGATATTTGATGTTGTATAGTTCCTGGCCAACTTACAATAAACGGCACCCTATTGCCACCCTCAAAAATACTTGACTTCCCACCGCGTAATGGACCCAACGGCGTATGACCATTTAACTCAGTGATGGAGCCATCTATATACCCATCATTTAATACAGGGCCATTGTCACTTGAAAAAATAATCATGGTATTTTTCTCAATACCTAATGCTTTTAATTTACTTACAATTTCACCTACAATCCAATCCAATTGCAAAATTGCATCCCCCCTGAAACCTAGTCCACTACTGCCTTTAAACATAGTCGCTGGCATACGTGGTACGTGGGGCTCCGTAGAAGCATAATATAAAAAGAAGGGTTTATTTTTATTTCCTTCTATAAATTGTTTCGCCTTTTCTAAAAAAGTAAATGAAAGTTCTTCATCAGTCCACCGAGCCGTTTTACCGCCAGTCATATACCCAATACGTCCAATATTATTTACAATGGTTTGATCATGACCCTGTATTGGATCCGTATGCATTTTTAATAATTCAGGATGCTCCTTGCCTGTTGGATCATCTCCTATTTTTTCTTGGTAGCTTACTTTAATAGGATCGTTTAAATCTAATCCAACTACATTTCCATTTTCAATAAAAACAGTGGGCACCCTATCTGCAGTTGCTGGAAAAATAAAAGAAAAATTAAATCCTACTTCATTGGGCCCAGGTTTTATGGTTGCATTCCAATTTTTTTGAACTGCTTCGCCTAATCCTAAATGCCATTTCCCAACAATGCCGGTTTGATACCCTGCTTGTTGAAAGACCAATGGTAAGGTGGTTTTATTTGCTGGAATAATTAAGGCCGCATCCCCAGGTAATATTCCGGTCCCTTCTTGACGCCAAGGATATCTTCCAGTCATTAATGCATAACGAGAAGGTGTGCAAGTTGCCGAGGTAGTATGGCCATTACTAAAAATAATACCTTGTTTCGCTAAATGATCAATATTAGGGGTTTGTAACTTTGTTGCCCCGTTATAACTCACATCCCCATAACCCAAATCATCTGCATATATATAAATTACATTCGGTTTTTGCTGTGAAAAAGCAAATTGTACGATTAGTAAACAAATAAATGTGATTCGGAATTGCTTCATAACTAGTTCATTTAATGCTAATTGCTAATAGAAATGGCGAAATAGGTAATGGCGGATAGGGTCGTGTTTAAATACATGAATTAAATTTAATGAAAATTGGGCTAGTATTGAAAAATGGAGTGTATTAATAGAGAAATAGGTATAAGTAGTCGGATTTTTGTTCCCTTTTTTGTTTAGTGGAACATATTTGAATAGGATTGTTCAAATAACATGGCGTCATGAGACGTATTTTTGAAAAAAATATAAACTATGAAAAAATTGATTTTAGGTCTTTTATTAAGTGCTTCTCTAATTTCTTGTAACAATGAAAGTGCAAAAAGAGAACAAATAGCTAATGACAATATTAAATTTTATAGCCATGTTTGGGATGTGGCAATTGTTGAAGGAAGGGTAAATATTTTAGATACTGCTTACAGTGCTGATGTTGTTTTACATACCGTACCTGAAGTTAAAGGCGCTGCAAATGCAAAAGCATATTATGCAAACTATGTGACTGGTTTTACAGAAAGAGAATTTATCATTAAAGATATTTTTGCGCAAGGCAACAAACTAACAAAATATTGGCAGTTTAAAGGTGTGCATTCAGGTAACTTTTTTGGTATTCCAGCTACAGGCAAAAAAGTGGATGTGATAGGTTGTACGATTGCTACAATCGTAGATGGTAAAATTACAGAAGAACAAGATTTCTTTGATAACTTGGAATTTTTTAGACAGCTTGGATTAATGCC
>CAIWBA010000080.1 GCA_903910765.1 uncultured Bacteroidota bacterium | reverse complement strand
CATTCATTAAAGTATAGTTAGCAGAGAAATTATTTTTTGCATTGGCTTTCCAATTAAGTTCTAGTTCTAATCCATTTACCTTTTGTTGGATATAATTGAAAAAATTATAATCAATATAATTATAGTCTATCCCATTATCAATAGTTCTATTGTAATAAACGGCTCTAAAAAATAAAGGAGTGGTTTTATATTCCATTCCGATTTCTGTATTGAAAGATTGCTCTGGTTTCAATGCATCATTATAACTCAATTGATAAAGCGAAGGTGCTTTATATCCAGTGGAAGCACTCGCCATGAATCGAATGCTTGTATTTAATTTATAAGAAGGGCTAATCGTAAAAGTTTGGTTGGACCCATAACGATCATGTTTATTACTTCTTCCCCCTAATTCAAGTAGCCACTTATTGGAGGCGTCATTGATTAATAAAGAGGTATACAAGGCAGTTTGATATTGAAAAGTATCTTTAAATTTATCATTATAAGGTCCCCATTTACTTATGGAGACATAAGTTTGGTGGTAAGATCCATATCTAAAATCAACGCCAGTAATCCATTGCATATTTTTTGAAATACCTTTTGAAAAAAAGGCATCCGCAAAATGAGATTTTCCTGCGTATTGATTGTCTTCAAAAATGGTATAAGTTTTATCAAGGCTATCGTTTTTATATTGACGATCCTGTGTGCTTAATTGATACTGCAATTGAAAAATAGTTTTTTCTTTTTTGTATTTCAAAATAAAACCTGTCAATTTGGTAGCGTTATTGAATTTTTCGTCTTTATCATCTTTAAATGCGCCATAATCAATATCGGCATTGTAACTTGTTTGGTGCGTGGAAGCTTTTAAATTCCAATTTTGGTTAAAAGCATAATTAATATTAGCAAACCAATTATTATTGCGATAGCCATCTTTGTCAAAATTATTTTTACCCGTCACATCTATAGCAGAAGAAAATCCTTTTGCAGATTCATTGCCGAATCCAATAGCGTAATTCAACTTTCCAATGGTACTGCTATGTTGTGCATTTATTTTTCTTGTACCATAACTGCCTGTGCTAATATCCCCGGAGAAGTTGGGAACAGATTTATTTTTGGTGATGATGTTAATCACACCGCCAATAGCATCTGAACCATACAGGGTACTTTGTGCGCCTTTTAAAATTTCAATGCGCTCAATCAAATTCAAGGGGACTAAGTTTAAATCAAACTCATTGCTGATCATAGAAGGGTCACCTACGGGCATACCATTAATTAAAATTAAGGTACGTCCACTGGAAGCGCCGCGCATGTAAATACTTGGCACCGTTCCTGCATTACTTAAGCTACCTGGCAAATACAAGCCAGCTTGTTCATTTAAAATTTGTGCAATACTTCTTCCTGCATTCGCTTGAAGTGCAGCTGTATTGATTACAGTAACCACTTTGCCTGTAGCATTTTGCTTTTGTTCTACTTTGTTCGCTGTAACAATCACTTCATCTAATGAAATAACGGTGTCGGAAATTTTTTTAATTGCTTCTTTTTGCCCAAAGGCGAGGGTGGTGGATGCAATAAAGCATACCGAGAGCGTGATTAATTTTTTGCTCATTGTTTTGTTTTTTTGTTGTTTAACAATGAGCTTCCTGGAGAAAGAGAACCATAATTAATTGATGTGCATATGACAAAGCATAAGATCCCTTTTAAGTTATCCAATGTTATACAAACGCAAATCTTTTTTTTACAATCCTTGCTTTTTACCCGAAAGCTGTTGATGTATTCATTAGGCAGGTCTTCTGGCTTGTTCTTATTTAATGCATCCTTCCCAAATTGCTTCAGTGGATATATTGCATTGATTGCTTTTGGCAATGAACTCACAGCTACGGGAATAGCCCCCGATTTAAACGGGGTTCCCTTTTAATCATTTGCATGAACCTAATTCCAGGACAAACATAAGTGTAAATAATTTTGCTGAATCCATTAATTATTAACCCATTGTTGAAAACTTAGCCGCTTTTTGCTATATTTAAGCTTATGAATATAGGTAGTTGCTTAAGTAGATTGACTAGGCAATTTTATATTAAAATAAATTATATGCATACCTAATAACTTAAGCATGAAATCAAAACAATCCATTAATTTTTTTAGTTTAACCATGATTGTGGTGAGTTTGGTGATTGGTATGGGAATTTTTAAAACACCTGCGACCATTGCTGCAAAGTCGGGCACGCCGCTTATCTTTTTTAGTGCATGGTTGATTGGTGGGTTGATAGCATTGTTTGGTGCATTAACTTATGCTGAAATTGGACAACGGCTTCCGGTAATGGGTGGCTATTATAAAGTATTTGCGCATTGTTATCATCCGGGTGTAGGATTTACGATCAATGTTTTAATCTTAATTAGCAATGCTGCTTCTTTGGCTGTAGTTGCATTAATTGGCGCCGACTATGTAAGTGATTTATTATTTGGGCAACCTTCAGGCACACTTTTTAATATTATAGTAGCTTCGGTATCAGTGGGGCTTTTCTATATCGTTAATTTACTTGGATTAAAAACAAGTAGTCGTACGCAGAATATTTTAACGGTGGTGAAAATTTCATTAATCGTTTTATTAATTTCTTCTTTATTTAAAGGGGTTACGGTTCCGCCACATGGGATTAACGAAGGAAAAATTTACACCTATGATGGTACTAATGGGGCGCTATTATTATTGGTAAGTTTGGTTTCCGTTTTTTTTACTTACGGCGGCTATCAACAAACCATCAATTTTGGATCGGAAGTTGCCTCTGGAAAAATTATGCAAAAAGGAATTGTAGTAGGTATTCTGGTCGTGTTATTTTTATACCTCACTATTAATTATACTTATATTAAAGTAATTGGCTTTGACCAAATGAAAAACGCAAATGCAATTGGCTCCTTATTATTTGAGGCCTGGTTTGGTAAGTTAGGTGCCAAGGTGTTTGATTTTGCGATGGTGTTAAGCGTGTTGGCCTATGTGAATGTGATTTTAATGAGTAATCCTCGTGTCATGTTTGCAATGAGTGAGGATAAAGTTTTACCTGCCCTATTTCAAAAAAAGCATCCTAAAACGGAAGCATTAGTTCCTGGATTAACCTTATTTGCTTTTACCACCATCTTGGTGACCTTTTTTGGCAAAGGGGTGGATGACGTATTGAGTTTCAGCATTTTTTTGGATTGCTTAGGAATGAGTACCTCGGCGGCAACCCTTTTAATATTAAGGCGTAAAAATCAGGGAGATGGATCGGTCACAGGGTATTTGAAAAGATGGACCCCTATTTTTTGTGTGATTTTTGTCTGTGCCTATGCATTTGTTGCGGTGGCGGTCATTATTGATAAACCCTATTCCGCACTAACGGCTATAGCCTTGGTTGGACTTGTTTCTATCATTTACAGGCTATTTTATTATAAGAAGACCGTTTAAAAGTAGCTTTTTATAAATTTTATTCCCTTTTCAAACCAAGGATTGATTTTTTTAGCCTTTCATCGTTCATAATTGCTGTTCAGCAGACGGCTTTTCCGCCTGTCTAAAAATATGGAAACTAGGCAGCATTAGTTTACTTTTGTATTCTCAAAAGAAGTTCAAAACATAATTAACTCGATGAAATACATTTTTTCTATTTTAATCCTAGGAATTGGCATCAATTTACAAGCACAAAACGGGGCGCCTTGGGATTTAAAAACATGTGTTGAATATGCTATTCAGCATAATATTTCAATTCAGCAAGCTGATGTACAAGCAAGGTTGGCAAAATTACAAGCCCAATTAGCCAATTCAAATAGATTACCAACCATCAATGGATCTACAGGCGCTGGATTAAGATTAGGGCGTTCCATTGACCCTACCACCAACGGATTTTCTAACACCCAGTTTCTATACAATAATTTTGGTTTAAATGGGGGCGTGCAAATTTTTAATGCAGGCAAACTTAGAAATAATGCGGAGGCCACTAATTTTAGTTGGTTGGCCAGTGAAACAGATAAGCAAACTATTTCGAATGACATTTCAATGAGCGTCGCTACCTTTTATTTACAAGTACTATCAGCCATTGAGCAATCTGAAATTACTAAAATTCAAATTCAACAAACGCTTGAGCAATTAAATGCGACTAAAAAGAGAGTGGAGGTAGGCGTGCTTCCTGAAATTAATTTATTGGAGTTAGAAACACAATTAGCGAATGATAGTAGTAATTATATTGGGGCTATTTCCAACGTAATACAAACCAAATTAAGTTTAAAAGCTTTATTGAATTTAGATGCAAGTACTGAATTTGATGTTTTGGTTCAACCTGTTGAAAAGATAAAAATTCAACCGTTTACTGATTTGCAACCTGATTATGTTTTTACCATTGCTGAACAAAATTTGCCAAATGTAAAAGCAGCAGGGTTACGTGTAAAAGCAGCTGCAAGGTCAGTAGCAGCGGCTAAAGCAAATTTTTATCCAACTTTAAGTTTTGGATATGGCTTGTCGTCAAACTTCTCCAATCAATTTAAATATACTTCTGGTTATGATATGACTGGTGTGAGTGCAATTACACCGGCAAGTCCTTTTGTAACAGTTAACAATAGCAAATATTTTGTTCAAAGTCCAACATATACGGTTACTACTGCAAATAGAAACTGGGGTAATATATGGAATGGCTGGGGCAACCAAGTGAATAACAACTTTGGTCAAAGTTTAAGTTTTCAATTGTCGATACCTATTTTCAATGCAGGGCAATCAAAAATATCCTACCAACAAGCTAAGTTGAATTACAAATCAACTGAATTACAACAGGAAAATATCCAACGTAAATTAAAGCAAGATATTTATGCGGCATATACCAATGCGATTGTTGCTTTAAATAAATTGAACGCCAATCAAAAAGCGGTTAGTTCGGCTGAAAAAGCATATCAATTTGCAACCAAAAGATATGAACTTGGCTTATTAGGCACTATTGAATTATTAAACAATCAAAATAACTTTTTAAGGGCTAAGGTTAATTTTAAATCTGCACAATATGAGTATGTATTTAGAATTAAATTATTAGAGTTTTACAAAGGCGTTTCCTTGGAGTTATAATAAAAAGATAAATTAAAAAATTACAGAAGTAAAATATATAAAAATGAACAAGAAAATTATTTGGATAGGCGCAGGTTTTGTATTAGTCATTGGCTTACTAATTGGGCTAAAAAAAGCAGGCGTGATTGGCAAGGAAGAAGGCATTGCTGTGACTGTTGAAGCAGTTCAATTACGCACCATTACAGAGTCTGTAAATGCTAGTGGGAAGGTGTATCCTGAAATTGAAGTAAAAGTTAGCCCTGATATTTCTGGTGAAATTGTAAACCTTTTTGTAGAGGAAGGTGATCGCGTTACCAAAGGACAAGTTTTGGCAAAAATATATGCTGATATTTATTCTTCTCAACGTGATCAGGTGACTGCGAGTGTAAATCAAGTAAAAGCACAATACGAAAATGTAAAAGCAGGTTTAAGCGGTTTGAAAACTGTGTATGAAAATACAAAAGCAACGAATGATCGCTATAAAAAATTATTTGCAGATAAAATTGTTTCAAGATCCGAATATGAGCAAACTGAGCAGGCATTTAGATCAGCGGAATCAAGTTATAATTCAGCGAAGGAATCCATCAAAAGTGGAGAAGCGCAAATTCAAGGGGTAAGAGCGCAATTAGCCAGGGCTGAAAAGGATTTAGCGCGAACAATTATTACATGTCCGATGGATGGTATTGTTAGTTTGATGAATGTAAAAAAAGGGGAAAGAGTAGTAGGAACTGCACAAATGACAGGTACTGAAATGATGCGTGTTGCTGATATGAAAAGCATTGAAGTGCGGGTGGATGTGGGAGAGAATGATATCACAAAAGTTAAATTGGGTGATACGGCACTTGTCGAAGTTGATGCTTATAATAATAGAAAATTCAAAGGAGTTGTTTATAAAATTGCGAATCCCGTTACGGCTATTTCTGGGGCAGCTAGTTCGGCGGAAGTAGCTAACTACAAAGTTCATATTCGTTTATTGCCTGAAGAATATGCTGATTTAGCGAAGGATAACAATATATTTCCATTCCGTCCTGGTATGACTGCAAGTGCAGATATTCAGACCAAGTCAAAAAGGAATGTAGTAACAGTTCCTTTAAATGCAGTTAGTACAAGAGATGCAAATGGAGAAGGAAAAAACACGGAGGTAACAAAATCAACAACAAATACAAGTACTGAAAAAGCACCAACAACAGTTGATGAAGATGTGAGTGAAGTTGTTTTTGTGTTGCAAAAGGACAATAAAGTTAAAATGGTAAAGGTTAAAACGGATATTCAGGATTTAAATTTTATTGAAGTGTCAGGTGTGAAAGTAGGAGATAAGATAGTTACTGGACCGTATAGCACAGTTAGTAAAACATTAAAAGAGGGCACTTTGGTTAAGGTAGTGACTAAGGAAAAATTATTTGAAGAGAAGAAATAAACTTATTTAGTTGAAAATTAGCTGGATAGGGGCGCATTTAAAAAATGCGCCCCTTTTTTATTGAGTTTCGTATGTTTGCATAAATGAATAACATGCAAATTGGTATTATTGGAAGTGGAAGTTGGGCAACAGCCATTGCAAAAATTATCACAGATAATGGGCATGCAATCAATTGGTGGGTTAGGCAATCAGAAAATATCACCTACTTTAAAAAGCGACACCATAATCCCCATTACCTTAGGAATGCATTTTTTGATACGACTAAGATCAATTTCTCGGATGATGTCGTTGAAGTGGTCAAGCATTCTACAATCATTATTATGGCAGTGCCCTCCATACATATTGAATCTGTTTTGCAAGCAGTGCCTTCAGATTTATTGAAAGAGAAAAAAGTGATCTCTGCGATAAAAGGTGTATTGCCTAAGTATAATATTTTATTACATGAATTTTTGGAACAAAAATTTGAGTTCCCAATACAGCAATATTTTACTTTATTGGGCCCAAGCCATGCCGAAGAAGTAGCAGCAGAGCAATTGTCCTACTTAACTTTTTCTGGCGTAGATACATCCACTACAAGTGAAATTGCTTCGTATTTTAAATCTGATTATATCAATACGATTGTTAACAATGATGTAGTGGGAGTTCAGTATGCAGCGGTACTTAAAAACATTTATGCATTAGGTGCTGGTATAGCACATGGATTGGAATATGGCGATAATTTTTTGAGTGTATATATCGCCAATTGCGCAAATGAAATGAAAGTATTACTAAGCGCAATTAAGAAAAAAGAAAAGTCAGATGAAGCGCCAGCGAATTATGCAGCCTCCGTTTATTTAGGCGACTTATTAGTTACCTGCTATTCATTGCATAGTCGAAATAGGACTTTTGGAAATATGATTGGCAAGGGCTATTCGGTTAAATCGGCGGAGTTGGAATTAAATATGGTGGCCGAAGGATACAATGCGAGCAAGTGTATAACAGTGATCAATAAAAATTTAGGTATTGAGTTACCCATCATTGATGCGGTGTATAAAATTTTATGGGAGGGGCACCATCCAGCAATCGCATTTAAAGAAATCGAAAAGATATTATTTTAAATTGGACGATTCATTAATTGTTCGTTAATAAGTAAAGAATAGATTATTGAGCTATCCAGAAAAAATCACTTGCAATACCATCAGCAAAAAATTTGGCTGATTTTGTAAGGGTATATCCTTGGCTAGTTTCATTCAGCCAGTTTTTTGCAAGAAATCCCTGCGTTACTTTAAGGGTATGTGCATGAAACTCGGGGCCAAAATTATGTAGGATATATTGAAGTGAAAAGCCCTCCATGCATCTCAAGGAGATCATGATATATTCGTTGTATTTAGTTGCCAGCGGTAATTGTTCTATTTCGAAGGGCAATTCATTTTTTTCAAGTGTGCTAAAATAAAGCTGATTATTAGCCACATTCCATTGCCTGGTATTTTTATTATAAGAATGGGCCGATGGACCAAGGCCTAAATAAGGAATACCCTTCCAATAATTGCTATTGTGTTTACTTCTAAAACCCGGTTTGCTAAAATTAGAAATCTCATAATGTTCCATCCCCATTTCTTCGGTGTAATTAGTAATGATGTCAAAATGAGCTGCTTGCTGTTCTGGATGAACCGGATCCATTTTTTTATTTTGGATCATGGTATGAAGGGCTGTTTTATCTTCAACAGTTAATGCATAACAAGAAAGGTGTTGAATTTGGTATTGGTTGATTATGTCTAAATCAGCCCTGAGTGCATCATTAGTCAAATGGGGAGTCCCATATATTAAGTCAATACTTATATTTCCAATGCCTTCCCCTTGCGCCACTCTAATGGCCTCATGTGCTTGTTCAGTCGTGTGAGCGCGGTTCATCCATTGGAGTGCTGCTGGTTGAAAGCTTTGGATGCCAATACTAAGCCTATTTACTCCTGCCTCCTTCCACGCCTTGACTTGATTGGGGTGTATATCATCTGGATTGGCTTCCATGGTAAATTCAATAGCTGTATTCAGGGAATACACTGTCCTCAGCTTATCTAATATTTTGTGGAAATCGTCCATGGGCAATAAAGACGGTGTTCCGCCACCAAAATATAGGGTTTCAATAGGTGCGGAAAGATAGTTTTTTTGAATTTCTATTTCTTGGATGATTGCCTTTGTAAATTGGTCAATGTATTTGAGCTGGGTAGAAAAATGAAAATTACAATAATGACAAGCTTTTTTACAAAAGGGTATATGTATGTAGATGCCTGCCATGGAATTGTTTAAAAGGTATTGGGACAAAGCTAGTTATAAGTTACTAATTCTGCATCAGGATACTTATTTTTGCAATGTATGCGGCTAGGGAAAAAAAATATTTTTATTGTTGTAGGATGCTTTATTCTGCTGTCCTCCTTTCAAAATCAAGTGCCTTTATCTGAGCTAGGAAAGGATACAAGTGTTTTACAGGTAGATTCCCTTTTGGTAAAAGACACTTTGCTGATTAAGTATGTACCTGTAATCCCCACCTCCTTTCAAATTGCAGATGCTTGGTTGGTGCAATCATTTTCTGAAAACAAAATGGATAGTAATTTTAATACATTAAAGGGGTATAAAAATTATTTTACACAAAAAAGGAATGCCTATAAATTATATTTTCCCAGTAACATTATCGCAAGAGAATCGCAAGTGGTATACAAAATTGAACAAAGATTTGCATTACCGAATAAGGATTTACTTTTTTATTCAATCCTAATTTTAGTTTTTTTATTCGGGTTTGTCAACAATGTGTTTCCCCAATATTTCTCCAAACTTTTCAAACAGTTTAGTCAATCCTCTTTAAGGATGATTCAGTATCGAGAGCAGCTTTTACAAAATAGCTTTGGTTCGCTAATCATTAATATATGTTTTATTTTAAGTTTTTCTTTAATGTCTACATTGTTGATTTTTAATCGGCATTTGTTGGCTTTGTCCTTTTGGGAGGGATTTTTTTACATAAGTTTATTTTTCACTTTTTTATATATTGGAAAATTTATTTCCTTACAAATTGCAGGGTATGTTTTTAATTCCAAGGAACTTGTGAATACCTATATTTTCGTAGTGTTTATGATTAATAAAGTATTGGGTGTTTTATTAGTGCCATTTATCTTGATATTGGCCT
>CAIWBA010000079.1 GCA_903910765.1 uncultured Bacteroidota bacterium | reverse complement strand
CGGAGGCTTATGCTGATGCATTGGGTGGTACTATCAATAATCAATTAGTAGCTTCTGCAAATATGCTTTCTGATTTTTGGTATACTGCTTGGGTAAATGCGGGTAAGCCTAGTTTTATTTCCAGAGATATATCTTTAAATTTATCTGCAGAATTAAAATCATTTAAGAGCAATAGATTAATACAGGATAGCTTATTGATATCAAAAAAAGGCAAGCCTAAAGCCAACGATTAAGCGTAGCGCTAAATTTCTATTTGGAATATTTTTGCGCAATAATATTTGCAATTTTTTGTCCATCCATTGCTGCACTCACAATTCCGCCTGCATAACCAGCACCTTCTCCACAAGGGTAAAAATTTTTAATTTGCGGATGTGTTAATGTTTCTGCATCTCTTGGAATACGCACGGGCGATGAAGTTCGACTTTCCGTGGCCACCACAATAGCATCATTGGTGTAATAGCCTTTCATCTTTTTTCCAAATGCCTTAAATCCTTCCTGCAAAGTTTTGTGTACAAAATCAGGTAATACTTTTTGTAATGGTGCCGACAGTAATCCAGGTAAATAACTTGCATCTGGTAAAGTGTCGGATAATTTATTGGTACAAAAATCGACTAGTCTTGCTGCTGGTGCAACTTGCAATCCGCCGCCTATTAAAAATGCAGCTTGCTCCACTTGTTGTTGAAATGCCAACAAACTTAATGGATGAACCGTATTGCTTTTTATTGTTTTTTCAATCAGCGGATTTGCATTTGCTCTATTTTCTTTCCATTGTTGGTTGATATAATTTATCGCAGTAGGCGTGTCAATTTGAACAACCATGCCACTATTTGCATAGGGGTTATCACGCTTACTAGGGCTCCAGCCATTCACTACAATTTCCCCAGGGGCTGTTGCAGCAGGTGCAATAATACCTCCAGGGCACATGCAAAAACTAAATACGCCTCGTTCGCTTACTTGCTCCACTAAATTGTAAGCCGCTGGTGGTAAATTTGGATCCTTGGTGATACAATGGTATTGAATACGGTCAATAATATTTTGTGGATGTTCTACTCTCACACCTAATGCAAAAGGTTTGGCTTCAATTAAAATATTTTTTTCATAAAGCAAACTAAAAATATCTCGCGCCGAATGACCTGTTGCTAGTATGAGTGATTCACATTTAAAATGATCACCATCTTCCGTAATCACTTCCTTGATACATTCATTTTCAATAGTAAAATTGACGAGTTTTTTATTGAATAAAACTTTTCCGCCGGATGCTTCTATTTGTTCACGCATCGCAGTAATTATATGCGGCAATTTATTGGTACCAATATGTGGATGGGCCTGGTATAAAACACTTTCGTCTGCGCCAAACTGATAAAATAAGCGTAAAATTTTATCAATACTGCCGCGCTTATTACTTCGGGTATATAATTTACCATCGCTATACGTGCCAGCGCCTCCTTCTCCAAAGCAATAATTACTCTCGGGATTGACAACGCCCTCCTTATTTAATTTAGCTAAATCTCTTCTGCGCGATCTTACATCCTTGCCTCTTTCTAATATAATGGGTCTAAGTCCAAGTTGAATACATTCTAGGGCTGCAAATAATCCGGCAGGTCCAGCTCCAATAATAATTACTTCCTTGGCATTTAATGGCAAAACATCAAAAAGTAGGGGTGAAGTATATCTTTGACTTGGTGCTTCGTTGATAAAAACTAATATGCTCAAATTCACCCAAACCTGTTGGCGGCTTCGGGCATCAATAGATTGTTTGAGAATATGGAATCCTTGGATATTGGAACTAGGCTCGGCTAATGCTTGTGCAATAGCGTTTAATAAAATGGGTTGGCTAGCAACTTCAGAGGGGGTCAGCTTTAAAGCGATCGTTTTTTGCATGGGTTAGGTTTTTATCCTAAAAAAATGCAGTCTATATATTATAGACTATTTATATATAATAAACCTAGAATTGAGCATATAATATAGTGTCCTATCTGGTGACTATATTATATGCCTAATTCATGTATAATATTAGAAAGGAAGGTCGTCGCCTGATTCGTTCGCAGGTATGTCAAAATAGGTATTGGTTTCAGTTGGTGCAGTATTACCACCCAATTGAACTGCTTCCATACGCCAAGCATCTAAATTGGTGATATAATTGTCCTTACCATCTTTGTTCCATTTAGAGCCTTTAATATTAAATAATACTTTAACAGTATCTCCTAAATTAAAGCGGTCTGGCATCGTTGTACGATCCTGAACACACTGAAATTTCACATAATTAGTGATGATTTTACCATTGATATCATCGGTCTTTTCAATGACAAACTCCCTTGTTTTAAAGGTTTCCTTCCTCTGAATGATTTCGTATTTAGCAAGTAGCTTGCCGGTTAATTCGTAGCTCATAGTTATAATTAAGTGTTTAAAGGTAACAATATTTGACCAAATGGGATAGGGGCTGTTTTTAATAACAAATGAACATTGATAATCAATAAAAAAACCTTTAAAATTCGTGGATAAACTACCCCTTTCTAAAAAAAAGGTGCTATCTTGAACGCCTGATTAGCTGTAGTAAAGGGTGTTGAATCCAATGTTTGGGGGACATGTAAAAAAAACCAAAAAAAAAAGTTTTTTTTTCAACATAAAGGCTTCATATTCGCATACTGATTCAAGGGTTAACAATCGTTAAAATTGAAAAAAGGTAGTTAGAAAAAAAAGGAACAAGTTTTATCATCATATAAAGGGTTAGAAAGTAAGATGGCTAAGAGTGCAGAATTAATATGGAGCAATTGCTTAAAGATTATTAAAGATATTGTCGAATGGCAGCACTTTAAAACTTGGTTTGAGCCTATACAGCCAGTTGATTTAAAAGAAAACGTTTTACTGATCCAAGTTCCAAGTCAATTTTTTTACGAGTACATCGAAGAACATTACGTTAACTTATTAGCTAAAACTTTAAAGCGTGAATTAGGAAAAGAAGCTAGGTTAGAATATAGAATCATGGTTGATAGCGGGAACAATAAAAAAGGTTCAATGGATGTTCCAGCTAGCGGTATGAAAACTTATAATAACAACGAGATGAATTTCCCGTTGGTGATAGATAATCCAGTGAAAAATCCGTTTGTGATTCCTGGGTTGAAGAAAATGCAAATTGATCCTCAGTTAAACCATAATTATACATTTGATTCATTTATTGAAGGAGATTGTAATAGGGTAGCACGCCGCGCTGGTAAAACAGTTGCTGAAAAGCCAGGCGCAAACTCATTTAATCCTTTGGTTATTTATGGTGGTGTAGGTCTTGGAAAAACACATTTGGCACAAGCCATTGGAAACGACGTAAAACGTGCGCATCCAGGTAAGGTTGTTTTATACGTTAGTTCAGAAAAATTCATCAATCAGTTTCAGGATCATAGTCGTAATAATGCAATTAATGATTTCATACATTTTTATCAATTGATAGATGTTTTGATTATTGATGATGTTCAATTTTTTAATAGAGCAGAAAAATCTCAGGATGCATTCTTCGCGATTTTTAATCACTTGCACCAAAGCGGAAAGCAATTGGTTTTAACTTCAGATAAAGCACCAAAGGATTTAGAAGGTTTACAAGAACGTTTGTTAAGCCGTTTCCGTTGGGGCTTAAGTGCTGATATTCAAGTTCCAGATTACGATACCCGTATTGAAATATTGGAAAAGAAGATGAAGGCAGATGGTTTAGATATGCCAAAAGAAGTGGTGAAGTATGTGGCATATAATATTAATACGAATGTAAGAGAGTTAGAAGGTGCGTTGATATCCTTACTAGCGCAGTCTTCTTTGAATAAAAAAGAAATTGATGTTGAAT
>CAIWBA010000078.1 GCA_903910765.1 uncultured Bacteroidota bacterium | reverse complement strand
GGCGCTAAACCATCCCAGGTTGAGTTTAAAAAATTTACGCCCGACATATAACCTGGTAAACGACTATTATAATTTTCAGAATAATCAAGGGATGCTGTTTTCAACATCGTTAACAATCCAAATATTTGTTTTACGCCCCCTGGTACATTAATAGGTTCATTCGCTTTTAATACACGCTGTGCGATACGTTCTTGCCTGCGCGCTTCTCTCCATTTTTGTAAAGCGACTATTTTGTCCTTACCCACTTTGCCTTCCAACGCTTCCTTCTTAGTCATCAATATTTTATTCGCCAAAGGATCAGCATTACCACTTGACTGGTATGGTGCATCAGATAAAGCTGCACGAATAAATTTTGATTTATTATAGAAGCTTGAAAAATTAAACTGCGCACTTAATTGTTGAGAGAATGTATTTTCAATCATATTCCCTAAATCCTGCGCCAACCTACTTGCACCTACCCAATTATAATTAGTTGATGCGTTATAACTTGACATAATCCAATCTGTTAAAGGAAACTTATTGGTGGGTATATCGTATCGAAGGGTGACTCTTTGATTATACAAAGTATTGCGCCCTGCACGAAGTAACATTCTTGTTAATGAATCCTTTTTCTCCTTAGTATCAATACGGCCACTTGGCTCATCTATTCTTGAATTTAAGTTAGCCGTCATATCCAAGTTCAATGACCTGGTTAAACCCCAGCGCATATTGAAAATACGACTCATGGTAAAATACTTATCATAAGTGGTATCTACTTTATCCGTAGTGCCATCAAATGAATTCACCACCCTAGGAATAAACTCGCCAAATTGTCGATCAAACACGGCACGATAACTGATCAAACTTGGTTTTGGATTAAAATTAATTTCCTTCGCCCAAGTTAACCATGGCGAACTTGATTTAATTAATTTCCGGAAAGGCTCAATTGATTTTCCATTATTATTAAAAGTATATCCTATCGCTCCTCTTTGTTTGTCAATTTTATTTTGTTGTACCGTAGGGCTTGATTGTGATAATTGCGAATAAGAATAACTAAAATCAAAATTACTCAAGCTAATCAAACTTTGTTTTTGCCCAGGCAAAAAACGGACATTGGTAAAGTTCAATGTTTTGATGGTGGTTTGATCAACAGATGCTTTTTGAACTGAATCCTTTTTCGAACCTGATAAAGCACTCATTTTATCCTTGTATAAAATGTCCTTATCAAATGGATCAAACTGCGGATTTTCCATAGTTTTATTGATACTCGCAAACACAGGCAATGATATACGTGTTTGTTTTGGGAGCAATTTTCCTGCATCAATATTTGTAGCAATATCAAATTGTGTTAATCCAGTTTTAGCACGTTCATTCATTTTTTGTTCAATACCTCCAAAGCCACTTGTTCTGCTATTCACTGAAACTGCAATCGTACCCAAATCAGCCAAGCTTACATCCATTCTCCCTAATGCCGCCCATGATCCAGCCTCATCTAAATCAGATAATCTAAGTTCGTTAATCCAAACTTCTGCATCCATCGGGACATCGGACTTGGTATTTTCAAAAGCAATTAACACCCCACGTACTTCACCCAAATTAGGATTACCCATCACCGAATATCTTTGCCTGCCAAAATTTTGACCATACTTTTTATTAAATGGAATATTTTGCTTGTCTCTTTCTAATTTTAATTTAACCAAATCCATTAAACTTAAATTCAACTCGTTTTCCAAAGGCCATACCTCCCGCGCTTCTGAACTTGCATATAATTTTTGCTTGGTGGTAGTTAATGGAATTCGAATTTCATAAAAGTTATTTTGAAAATCCTGCCCAATTCTAATAATGGCAGTCATAGATCCACTATCCACCCTATTGATATTCTTTTTATCCTCCGCATGTAAAAACAAGGACATTTTTCCATAACGCCTTACATCCACATTCATCGTTTTAAATACACCACGCGGTGAAGCATTTTTTTGAAGCCCATTTAATTGTAAACTTAATGCTTGTTCATTTTGCAATAAATTAATTCCATTATTACTTAATAACTGAACACGCTCAATACCTGGAGGAACCACATAATTTACTGGTGTTCGACTTCCGTTTTCTTCCAAGCTCACCGCCAAGGTATTTACTTTGGTATTTAAGTTAACCCCAGTTAATGAATCGTAATTACCCAAGCTATCAATGCTATAATTGTATTGTCTCCATTGATTGCGCACCAAATCCAATTTTGCAAAACGAAGGGTTACTGAATCTTCAAAATCAGTTAAATACATTCTAATAAATCGAATGGATTTAAAATCTCTGATTCCGTTTACATTTCGCTTATATGATTTTATAGGAATGCGAAATAAATACCAATTTTCAATGCTCTTTGAACCATCTGCCAAAGTCACATTCACCGTTTTCGAATCCGTTACATAATTAGTCGTGGCAGCGGATATATTATTTTTCTGTAAATTAATTTCATATTCAAAATAAGCCTCTGTTTCATTTAATGTATTGTCCCTATTTAAATCCTCATTATCCGGAAGCAAAGTGGCAGCGCTACTAAACAAACCATCCCCTGCCAAAGCGGAGTTCCCTTGTGGGTTATTAAAGTTTTTATACCTGCCTAAAATGCCCACATTACTTGCATCATACTTACCATCTCTATACCACACATAGTTATCAGCTGATGGGTCATTTATAAATTGTTGCTTAACATTTGCATTGGTAATTTTATTAATCACATACGCTTTTTTAGAACGCTCATCATCATCGCCCAAACCATCTAAACCCACATCCTGATATTTTCTATCCTCCGGATTATTACTAAACGCATTGGTTACTTGAATTGGATTCACCGGAACCCTACCCCAAGTGGAACTATCAATCCCTGCAGGTATGGTTGGCGTAGGCATTCCATTTTCATAAAAGCGTCGACCATCACGTAAAATATCTTCACTTACATTTCCAAGATTCAAGACCAAGGTTCCTTTGGTTGCATTTGATTTTAGAAATGGATCCTGTGCCCAAAATTCAACATACTCTATAATCCCTGTTTCAAAATCAGTTTGATCTAAGGAACGCATAATACCGCCCCACTTATCTTTTGGATTCGTGAACTTACCACTCGCATCCAAATCCTTGTAATTATAATTATAAGGGCCTCTTTCCTTTGGATAATAACTTAAATCAAAAGTAGGCAATTGCACATCCGTAATATTCGTTGTTTTTTGTGGAAATAATTCATTGGTATATACCTGACGCACCCTTGGATCACTTAACAATGCCAAATTTGATCTGAGTGGATTATTGGTTGCATTTTTATCTTGCAAGGTTGGCTCAATGGTATACCAAGCAAGCTTTGCTCTGTTGTAATTATAATCAAGGGAGTCAGATAATTTTGCTTCCACAAAACGTTCTTGTGGCGTGGACGCTAAAGTCCAGGAGGTAAAAGGAAAACGCAAATCAATATTGGTACGCGTAGCTTCAAAATCATCTAAATAAACAACCCCATTACCACCCCTGCCAATTTGCTGTGCATGTCCGGGCTGTAAAAATGCACCTTCCCCATAAGCGGTTAAAAATGATTTTGTTTTTGTGCTATAAAAAGGAAGTTTATCTAATGCCTTTGTTAGTTTAGGCAATTCCGTTTTGTAATTAAAATCAAACCCATACATCGAATTATTAATTGGATCAGAGCCAAAATTTGTTTTAGTAAAAAATGGACGCTCACTTAATTTACTAGATGATAAGCCAAAAATAAAATCCTTGCTGGCCATATAATCTAAACGCAATGCCCTGAAACCGCGTTCCTGAAACCCAAAACCTAAATTGTTTTCAAAAGAAACGTTCACAGGAATATTGGAACTCAAAATACCTGGATTAATAATGCGCACAGTTCCAGAACCATAATCAACCACGTAATCCCGTCCTTCTGTTAATATTTGTCCGCCTGCACGCACACTTACCGAACCCGGCGGTACATTAAATGCGTTTAAACTAATCTCAGATCCACCTGCACTTCCTTTCACTTGACCTTCCATTACAAAACGATTCAAGTTTGCAAAAGTTTGTGCCTCTGCTTTTATGTTTCGATATAATTGCGGGAATAAATATTTTTTAGCGGTATCATCACTCACTCCTTTAAACGCAATATTTTTTAAATCATCTCCAAAGGGTTCCAATAAAGGAAAAATGATACGCCCCATTTTAGATAAAACCGTAAAGCCCTCCACAAAGTCAAATACCCCATCAGGCTGTGGATCATTGCGATTATTTAATCGATCTAACTGTAATAATTTAATTAATGATTGCCCGGAAACATTTGCGCCTGTGACTGGCATATATCTTTTTAAACCCCTGCTTGGCTCCTCATATAAAATGTTTAATTGAAAATCCTGCTGCTGAATGGAACCAAACAAATCCAAGGAGTACACGTTTTTCATCATCAAATTCCAAATAGGTAAATCGGTACGTTGTGTCGTTGCTTTTAAAAGTTTTAAAAACAAAACATTTTGAACGCCTTTATTCGGATCAAGTGCCGTGTTCTCAGAAAATTCACCCACTTGATACACCCTACCATTATAAGTATACTGAAATGCAACAGCCAAAACTTCATCAGGTTGTAATGGAATATTCAATGACAAGAAACCTATTTGCGGATTAAAATAATATTCATTCTCCGTTAATTTTCGCGCAAAAGTGCGTTCATAATCTTCGGCCGACTTTAAACCTGCCATACTCAACACCCCCGATACAGCAGAAGGATTCCTGGCTGCACTATTGGTAGCGATACTACTATACAAGCTATTGGCATTATTTTCAGGAAACTTTACTGAGGTATTTGTTGCGTAAGTTTTATTATT
>CAIWBA010000077.1 GCA_903910765.1 uncultured Bacteroidota bacterium | reverse complement strand
GGAATTGGCATCGGTCTAATTGGTAAAGGAGCGGTAGAAAGTATTGCTCGTCAACCAGAAGCAGTGAATGATATTCGTTCTAACATGATCGTAATGGCTGCCTTCGTTGAGGCCGTAGCTTTATTTGCGGTGGTGGTTGCCCTTTTGGGGAACGGATAATCTATCAAAAGATTCCCAAAGTATTATAGGCCCTAGCACAGGGCGAAGGGCCTATAATTTTTTTAAAGGGAATGGTTGTAAAAATGAAGCAAAGATTTTTAATCATTAAGATAAATTAAGGAATATGTTTTTAGAAATAAACCCACTAGTGTTACCAGATATCGGATTGGTATTTTGGAATACGGTTGCCTTTGTTGGACTACTTGTGGTATTGGGCAAGTTTGCTTGGAAGCCAATGTTAAAAGCAATTAGCGATCGTGAGCAAGGTATTGAGGATTCACTAGCTAAGGCAGATAAAATGAAAGCAGATATTACTGCTATGCAAAATGAAAATGAAGCATTATTAGCTAAGGCGCGTGAGGAAAGAGCTACTTTAATCAAAGAAGCAAAAGAGGCATCTGAAAAAATGATCGCTGATGCAAAAGATAAAGCGAAGTCAGAATATGAGCGTATTGTAGCAGATGCACAAGTTGCTATTACACAACAAAAAAATGCAGCCCTTACTGAAGTTAAAAATCAAGTGGGTTCATTAGTCGTTGATGTTGCAGAAAAAGTATTAAGACGTGAGCTTTCTAACAAAGCGGAGCAAGAATCGTATATTAAACAAATAGCTGACGGAGTTAAATTAAATTAAAAAAAATGCCGAACGCAAGATTAGCAGGTAGATATGCAAAAAGCATCCTTGATTTAGCTATTGAACAAGGTCAGTTGGAGGCGGTATATGCGGACATGAAGTACATTCAAGCAGTTTGTAATGCAAGCAGCGAGTTTGTAAATATGTTGCGTAGCCCCATTATAAAAGCAGATCAAAAAAATAGTATCCTGAGTGCTGTTTTAAAAAATAATGTAGGTGCATTAACTAATTCATTTATTGTTTTATTGGTTAAGAAAGGCAGAGAAAGTGATTTGCATGAAATCGCAATTACTTTTATTGAACAATATAATGCAATGAAAGGGATACATCAGGTTACTTTAACTACTGCAGTTAAAATTAGTGCCGATATGAAAAACGCAATCGAGCAAAAGGTGAAATCTGATAATTCATTTGCATCTGTTGAGTTGACCACTAAAACCGACGAAAGTTTGATTGGCGGTTTTGTACTAGAATTTAATAATAATTTATTAGATGCCAGTATTTCTGGAGATTTGAGAGACATAAAAAAACAATTTTTAAAAAACGAGTTCGTAGGAAAAATATAATTATACAAAAAAAATAATCGTTATGGTGGACATTAAACCCGATGAAATTTCAGCAATTCTTAGACAGCAACTAAGCAATTTCAATGCCTCCGCTGACCTAGAGGAAGTGGGAACTGTATTACAAGTAGGTGATGGTATTGCCCGTGTATATGGTTTGAATGGTGTAAGAAGTGGTGAGTTAGTGGTATTTGAAAATGGAACTAAAGCAATTGCCCTTAACCTTGAGGAAGATAATGTGGGTGTGGTATTGATGGGAGATAGTAAAGGTATCAAGGAAGGAAATAAAGTAAAAAGAACTGGTCAAATCGCCTCTATAAAAGTAGGGGAAGGTTTAGTAGGCCGTGTTATTAATACATTAGGAGAACCAATAGATGGTAAAGGTCCTATCAATGGTGAATTGTATGAAATGCCATTGGAGCGTAAAGCACCAGGGGTAATTTTCCGTGAGCCAGTAAAGGAACCTTTACAAACAGGTATCAAAGCAATTGATGCGATGATTCCAATTGGTCGTGGACAAAGAGAGTTAGTGATTGGTGATCGTCAAACAGGTAAAACTGCCATTTGTGTGGACACCATTATTAATCAAAAAGAATTTTTTGATGCAGGAAAACCAGTGTACTGTATTTATGTAGCGATTGGACAAAAAGCATCTACCATTGCTGGTGTGATGAAAACTTTAGAAGACAATGGCGCGATGGCTTATACCATCATCGTT
>CAIWBA010000076.1 GCA_903910765.1 uncultured Bacteroidota bacterium | reverse complement strand
GCTAATTTTTTTATTCTTTATTAATGAGGCTAATTGTTCAATGGAGTAAAAGGCCAAATCATTTTTATTGGCTGGCAGTTGAACAGTATTGTCTAATTTCCAAAGAATAGGTTTTTGCACTTCATTAAAATGCATGCCAGGCAAAACGGGTGTTTGCGACATACTTAAAGGAACACTATTGGCTAAAGGCAAATTATGCATCGCCTTAAAGTTGGCTATATTGTCAATTACATCGGAGTATAATGTATCTATTTCTTTCGTAGTAAAACTTAAGTCAAATAGTTTAGCACTACTGATTAAATCTTTTTTTTGAACTGAAGAATCTTGTCCCGAAACAAAAACACCAAGGGATAAAAGAAAGTATGTAAAAAGGATACGCATAAATAACTTATTTAATTGTATCAAAGATAATATTAGCTAGTTAGTTCTGGACGAATAAAATGGCTTTTTTGCAATTAAAAATCACCAATACTAGGTTGTAAAGCCTATCATTTCATAGCATTCAACCAATCAATAATCCCTAACTGAATTTTACCTGCTACTTGGGTATGAAAACTTGGGTTAACAATTCTTTTTTCGTCCTCTGGGTTACTTAAAAATGCAATTTCAACTAAACAATTCGGAAAATCGGTAGGTGCATTTAATGCAAAGTTGAAATGACCAATATTTCCAAACTCTTCTAATTTCAATTCAAGCATTCTTTTTAATATGCTAGTTGTAAGTGGCCTAAAGCCAATGTGTTTATAATAAGTACTAACCCCTTTGATAGTTTCCTTGGAGCTCGAGTTTAAGTGCAATGAAATTTCAAAATCTGGGTTTTGCTGTTGCAACCAAAGTATACGATCCTTATTATCAAAACTCGTATCTGTTTGTCGTGTCATGATAATATTTTTCACTCCAAGCTTCTTCAAGGATTTTTCAAGTGCTTTTGCAAAAAGAAGGGTTTGCTGTTTTTCAGATGCTTTTAGCCTTATACCTGAAGTGCCACCGTTACTTCCGCCATGGCCAGCATCAATCGCAATAGTCATTTGACGAATATCCAATTTGGTTGGCTGGCGCTTTATTCGAACACTTAAAAACTTTTCAGTGTAGGCAATTGAATAACCCCAATGCTGTGCATGTTTTAATTCGATGGTTATTCTAACAACATCGTCTTCCACTTGGTTGTAATAAACATTTTTAACTTCTTTCAGTGAACTAAGCTGTGTAATCCAATTGGTATTACTTTGAACCCCGTAAAGATCAATCATAATTTTACTAGGGCTAATTTCCATCCACGATTTGTAGGGTAGTTTTTCGTCCAGATATATATTAACGTAATCGAATAAGGAATCGCCTTTTGAAATAAATGAACCTGTTAAGTGATAGGGTTTTTTTATTGGGGAAGATGAATCTGGTTTAACATATGCTTTTTCGATAAGTGCAGTATGGTATTTAGATAATTGAACCGTATACATATCCTTAATGGAATCAACTATTTTCAATAAAACATTGGAATCAATATAACCCATCTTAGCACCTCCTAGTCGGTCTTCGCCCATGCCATAGGACAATGCAGGCAACTTCCCGGTAGTTCTTCCATAATAAACGGATTTGCTTGAATCGCTTTGTGCGATACCCTTAATACTTATAAGAATACAGATGGCAATGATGAACTTTTTCATGGTTTGAAGTTAATGAAAACCCTTGAAATATATTCTTTAATGCGCTGGGTAAATTCAACACCCATCCATTCAAGGCACCTCCATTACTCATTAAAATTTCCATTAATCAATGACCAACGGTCAAAATTGCGTTTTTGTAATTCATAATTCACCTCTTTTAACCCGTTTTTGATGAAAACCTGGCCGGGAAGCTGGCCGGGAGTTAATCGGTTTGTATTATATTGACTAAATTAACACGATTTGAAATTATATATAATTCAATTCAGCCTTTATTATGGTAATGCTTTCCAAACAATTTAGAAATCAAGTAGCCGCCTCCTCTATTATTACAGCATTTTGCTATGCGATTGTGGCTGTAATCCCTTTTTTCGCTTTCTCCTTTCCAGACTTTTGGTCGTTTAAAAAAGAAAATACTGCCTTAACCATTGCTTGTTTAAAAATATTCTTAGCCTTTTTTATTTTAATCAATACTTTATGGTTGCTGCATTATCAACTATTTCGTAGAATCAATAAAAAATGGGCTGAAACATGGAGAAGAGCTATCATCCCATTATGCTTAAACATGATTTTGCCATTTGCCTTTAACCCTCATTTTTATACGCAGTACAATTATGGAAACAATCAAATTATTCTAAGAATAATAAATGTGATTATTATCAACTTAATGGTCTTTCATTTTTTTGAATTGATACTAAAAAAGTTCATCCAACTAAAATTATATACTGAAATAAAAGATTTAACCTATCTGCAATTGGAAGCCAAATATCTTTTGGAAAAGGGTCAGGTCAACCACCATTTTTTATTTAATACATTGAATTCGATTAATGAACAGGTTGTTTCTGATCCCCTAAGTGCTCAAAAAACGATTTTGAATTTAGCTACTTTGCTTAGAAATATACACCAAATTGAGGGTAATTTTTTATCAATCAAAGAAGAGCTAGCATTAACCAATGACTTTTTACAGATTCAACAGGTTAGGTTTCCGAAAGGATTCAATATTAACATTGATATCCCAATCAATCAAAAGGATAAAAAAATTCCCTTTTTTACCATCATTACTTTATTAGAAAATGTTTTTAAGCATAATATCATTAGTGAAATGGAACCGCTTGATATTTCAATTTATATGGAAGATGATCATTTATTTGTAAAAAACGATAAAAAGCTTAAGCAGGCGATATCTTCGAATAATAGTGGACTTGAAAATTTAAATAATCGATGTAAATTTTTAACCGGCAATTACATTGAAATATTTGATGAACTTGATTTTTTTATGGTTAAAATTAAAACAGTTGATAATCAAAATTAAATCTAGAATTTCTGCTATTTTATGCTCACCTTTCAATTACCCATTACTAAATTAATATGAATATTGTTATTATTGAAGATGAGCAATTAGCTGCCAAAAATTTAATTCGTTGTATTCAAAAAGTAAGGCCCCATTTTAAAGTCAAAACTGTCTTAAATTCTATATCATCTGCAGTATTGTATTTTCAAACCAACAAAACAACAGATTTGATATTTTGTGATATAGAATTAATTGATGGACCAAGTTTTAACATATTTTCACAAGTTGAAATTAAATCCCCCATTATTTATATCACCGCTTTCAATAATTATGCAAAAGAGGCTTTGCAATCAAATGCAATTGGTTATTTAACAAAGCCATTTGGATTAGAAGAGTTAGAACAATCATTGGTAAAATTTGAGTTGCAGCTTCAAAAAGAAATGGCGGTTAATTTTGTAAAAAATAATAATATCAATATTGAACAAAATATGTTAATTCATCTTAAAGAAGATATTTTACCTGTTCTTTTATCTGAAATTGCATTATTTTGTTTAGAAAAATCTGGAATTTATCTGATTAGTTTCAAAGGAGAAAAATTAGATGTTAATAAGTCTATCCAATATTTAGAATCATTGCAACCCAATATATTTTTCAGAGCCAATCGGCAATTTTTAATCAATCGTACTGCCATTGGAAATATCAAAAGGATAAGTAATAGGCGGCTACATGTAAAATTAAACATCCCTTATAGAAACGAAATTTACATCAGTAAAGAAAAGGCGGCGCATTTTATAAAATGGGTTTCCAATAAAAAATAATAGCCAATCTTCAAAAAAATTGCCTGTTCAGCCCCTTTTTTGGCTGCTTCGCCCTCAATTGGTCAATGCCCTCAATTATTTAGCTTCATTTAGTTGGATTATTCATTTATTAATAATCCAACCATGTCCAAACCGTTTAAATTTCAGAACATTTTCAAACTGCTAATAGCAATTCTTTTTTTATATAGTTGTAATAAAGATGGGTCACCAGCCCCTACTCCAGTGAAACCAAAAGTTGTAATAAGTTTTGTAGATTCTGTAACAGAAACTTCAGTAGTTATTGGCGGGTATATTTCTGATACTGGTTATGCGCCAATCCTAGATGCTGGTTTTTATTATGCTACAGACACTACACGTCTCATTACAATTAATACTACTTCTCAGATTAGCATTGGTCCTTTAAGAGGAGGAGGTGGCTTCCGTGCAAAAATCACTGGCTTGACAGCAGGAACTTGGTATTCAATCGCATCCTATGCAAAGAATTCAAGCGGATTCGGATTGTCGAGTGATTCATTAAGATGGGAT
>CAIWBA010000075.1 GCA_903910765.1 uncultured Bacteroidota bacterium | reverse complement strand
TCGCGAAAAAATAAAACCAACTGATCATCAGAAAGCGACTTGGTTAATTTTGATTTTTCTTCCAATATGATTGATACAAATTCAAGTGTACGAATAAACACCCTAATTAATAAAATAATGAAAATTAATTTAACCATAGACTCAATCGCCTGTTGCAAACTAACTTTAAATAAATGCACATCCCATAATGCAGGAAAATTTAATTCATACAACGCCACCACTGCTACTAAAAAAAGTAGAAATTGTTCAATGGGCACCACCAAGCGATGCACATGACTTTTGCGTAATTCAGAATGGTTTTTCTTATCAACCCAGGTATAAATCAAACTTGCAAAAAAGCGAGAGATGAATCTTTTAAAAATAAAAGTGCCTATTAAAATAGCCAATATGTATAAATAGCTGCGAATGGGATTGCTTAAAAATTCTTGGTCTAGTTGCATAATATTGAATTAATTATAATTTTTTCCACTCCAACAATTGCATAGTATTTCCGTCAAAAACACCATAGGTGTAAAGGCGAATCCAATCGCCTAAATTAATATACCTTGTTGTTTCATTTATTTTAAAATCAATCGCATAATGTCGATGTCCAAAAATAAAATAATCAACATCAATTTCCTTTGCTTTCTGTTTGGTGTAAATAATTAGCCATTCCTTATCCTCTCCCAAAAACTGTTCATCCCCACTTCCTGTTTTAGCCCTACTCTTTCTACTAAAATAGTTGGCTAATTGAATACCCAAATCAGGGTGCAACCAACCAAACAACCATTGGCAAACAGGATTGGTAAATATTTTTTTAATGAACTTATAACCTTGGTCACCTGGACCTAAGCCATCTCCATGTCCTATAAAAAATTGTTTGCCCGCAAATTCAAATTGCTTGGGTTCAAAATAAACATGGGCATTAAGCTCCTCCTTTAAATAATCACGCATCCATAAATCATGATTACCAGTAAAAATATGCAGGGGAATTCCAGCGTCGCTAATTTCAGCCAAGCAGCCTAATAATCGAACAAAGCCCTTGGGTACCACTGTTTTATATTCAAACCAGAAATCAAAAATATCTCCGACGATAAAAATAGCAGCTGCATCTGTTTTGGCCTGTTTAAGAAATTGCACCAACTGTAGCTCTCTTTCCCGGCTTGCGATTGCATTCGGTGCTCCCAAATGGAAATCAGAAAGGAAATAAATTTTTTTACCGTGTGCTAATTCCATGTAACTGCGCTTTTGAAACCAATTTTTAAAATAGCATGAATTGCTTAATCCACTAACTTATCAACCAAAAAACAATACACTTCCTTAGGGCCATGCACCCCCACTACCAATGTTTTTTCAATATCTGCCGTACGACTTGGCCCAGTAGCATAACTAATCATGCTTGGTATTACATCCGCTTCTTTTTTAAACTGCGCCAAACTATCTGAAACATCAAATAACAATTGATGCGTGTAAGCAATACAAATATGAATTGGAGCATACACACTTGTGGTACGGCCGCTTAATTGCTGACTACTTAATACTATCGTTCCAGTTCTCGCAATTAAATGATCACATAAAGTAATCGCCGCATCGCAGCCTGCTAAATCATCTGTATTCACTGGGTCGAAATGGTATTCTTTCATGTCATCTAACCAACCTTCTTCAATGGAATAAATTTTTTCCCATTGGTTGGCTTTGATTAATCCGCTCAATTGACTGACCAATTCAGCTTCATCGGCACAGTATACAAACTTGCCTAATAACTCGGTAAATTTTTGCGCAAATTCAATCGTCAATTCCTGATCCGTCGGATAAAATATAGGCGTTTCCGCCACTTGGTCTGGAAAAGGAACAGGGACAGGATCCTTTAGGGCCTGTTTTATTTTCTGTAATATTTTACTTCTTGCGCCTTGTGATTCCATTACTCATTTTTTATACTTAAGCCGCACTTGGTTTTTCAGTGTCATCCGATACAATAGCTTGTTCAGTTGAAGCAACACTAGCCTGCTCTGGAGTAGCAGCAATCACTTGTTCAGTTGATGCTAAATCAGCCACCGGAGTTTCCTCGGTAGTGATTTTATCCTTGCCTTCTTCTACATCAAAAGTAACCACTTTTTCTTCCTCAAATGGACGATTTCCAATTAACGCTTCCACATCACTTTTATGTAAAACTTCTTTGTCTAATAATTCTTTTGCTAATTTTTCTACTTCTGCTTTTTTAGCAGTTAACAATTCTAAGGTTCTTTGATAAGCAGCATCAATCATCTTACGCACTTCCTCATCAATAATTTTTCCTGTTTCTTCGCTAAAAGGTTTTTGGAAAGTATTTTCTTGAGAAGGATCGTAAAAACTCACGTTACCAATTTTATCATTCATCCCATAAGTAGTCACCATCGAATAAGCCATCTTGGTGATTTGTTGCAAGTCATTAGATGCACCAGTAGAGATGCGACCAAAGAAAATTTGTTCCGCAGCACGACCTCCTAAAGTCATACACATTTGATCAGTTAATTGCTCAATCGTATATAAGTATTGCTCCTTTGGTGTGTATTGCGCATAACCTAATGCAGCAGTACCACGAGGCACAATCGTTACTTTTAATAAAGGATACGCATGCTCTAAAAACCAACCACAAATTGCATGACCTGCTTCATGATAAGCAATGACTTCTTTTTCTTCCTTAGAAATAATTTTATTCTTTTTTTCTAGCCCCCCAATCACACGATCAATGGCATCTTGAAAATCTTTCATCTCCACACCTGTCTTTCCTTTTCTTGCTGCAATCAATGCTGCTTCATTACAAACGTTTGCAATATCAGCACCCGCAAAACCTGGTGTTTGTTCCGCTAATTTATGCACGTCTAAATTTTCAGAAACTTTAATGGGGCCTAAATGCACTTTAAATATTTCCTCACGACCTTTAACATCAGGACGATCAATGGATATTTGACGATCAAAACGACCTGGCCTTAATAAGGCACTATCCAATACATCAGGACGATTCGTCGCAGCTAAAATAATAATACCTGTATCTCCACCAAAGCCATCCATCTCCACCAATAATTGGTTCAATGTGTTCTCACGCTCATCATTGCTCATCATGGCATTTTTACCACGCGCGCGACCAATCGCATCAATCTCATCAATGAAAATAATACAAGGTGCTTTCTCACGTGCTTGTTTAAATAAATCACGCACACGGCTTGCTCCCACACCTACAAACATCTCCACAAAATCAGATCCACTTAAGCTAAAGAAAGGCACTTGCGCTTCACCCGCCATGGCTTTCGCCAATAAAGTTTTACCTGTACCTGGAGGGCCAATTAATAATGCGCCCTTAGGAATTTTACCACCGAGTGCTGTATATTTCTTTGGTTGTTTTAAGAAGTCAACAATCTCCATCACTTCTTCTTTCGCTTCCTCTAATCCTGCAACATCTGCAAAAGTAATATTCACTTTAGTGCCACCTTTTTCAAATAAGGTGGCTTTTGATTTACCCACATTAAAAATTCCACCAGGGCCACCGCCACTTCCGCCGCCGCCGCCCATCTTGCGCATCAATAAAACCCAAACCACAATAATTAATACAAATGAAAAAATGGTATTTGCAATTGGGCCAAACCACTCTCCTTCCTTCACTGTATTTTGAGGAATTTCTGTAATTCCTTTTTGCTCATAAAATTTTTGTAAACGTTCGTTAAAGCTATTCCAATCCGTAACACTAAACTCAAATAAAGGAACCCCCTTTACTTTTGCTTTGTCAATTTTTGTTTTTAACTTTTGTACATAAAAATCCTTGCCAATACTATCTGGCTTTATATATACACGAACCAATTCTTTATTTTGTACCAAATCAATACGCTCCACATCGCCATTAGAAAGCATGACTTGTTTAAATTCCTGTTCAGTCGTAGGACGAATTTCAGGTGCCATTTGGAAAAAACGCGCAGACAATAAAGAGATCGCAATTAAACCATAAATCCAATATATATTGAACTTAGGCAACTTAGGACCATCACCCAACGGCGAACCTTTCTTTTTTTTATTATCAGGAATCATAATCGATATTTATTTTTTCGAACGCCCCTAATGAAATCAGTTTAATTTCAGCAGGAGCACAATTTTGTTTTATAATAACAACGCTAATATTAAAATAGTTTACAAATCATGCATTTTTGTATCGGCGTCACTCCACATTTCCTCTAACTGATAAAAATGTCTGGATTCGGGATGCATAATATGGACAACGATATTAATATAATCAATCAGCAACCATTGTGCAGCTGTTTTGCCCTCACTCTTGTATGCCCATTCAGAACAATTTGTTTTCACTTCATATTCCACATTATCAGCAATTGCTTTCAATTGTGTGGTATTATTTGCTTCACAAATGATAAAAAAATCAGTCGACGATTCATGAATCTTTCTTAAATCCATGCTGATAATATTTTCCCCTTTTTTATCCTGAATTGCTTTAATAATGGTTTTGAATATTTTAGCGTTGCGCGTAATTTGAGGTGTCGACGATTTTGGTCGATTTTTCAATGCAGTAAGATGTTCCAATGATGCTTTTTATTTATTTGTTATTGCTTTATTAGTCTAAAGATTAATAAATTAAATATTATTCTATGCTAACTTTACAAAAATAACAATTCTTTGTCACCTGCCACACCAATTATCACATTAGGGGAGCCGCTTATTGAACTGTCTGAGATTGATAGTACCAATATGTATGCCATGGAGCAGATTCATGCCCAAAAGGCCTTATCTGGCAGTGTGTACCAAACTGATTTTCAGACAAATGGAAAGGGGCAACATGGTCGAATTTGGGAGAGTCATAGGGGCGAAAACCTACTTTGCACCTATATTTTGGAGTTAAATAGCCTAAAACAGGGTAAAAATTGGGTTCCAAGTGAGCAGTTGGGTCTATCGGCAGCCGTGGCCCTGGGGGCACAGGCTTTTTTTATGGAATTTGCTGGGGACGAGACCAAAATCAAAAAACCCAATGATATCTATTGGCGTGACAGAAAGGCAGGGGGTATATTGATTGAAAACATAGTGCGCGGTACCGATTGGACTTGGACAGTTATTGGCATTGGCCTTAATATTAACCAAACCCATTTTTCAAATGAAGCGGGCAACCCAGTTTCCTTAAAACAAATTACCGGGAAGGATTGGGATATAAAAGCAATGCAAAAAAAATTAGCGGAGGCATTAAGCGTCTCCTTAAATTTATGGTTAACCGAAGGAGAATTATTGACTTTGCAAAAAATGGAATTACAATTAATAAAAATAAATAGTTAATAAAGAAAAAAATATGGAATATAAATTAACACAATATTCAAAAGGCGGAGGATGTGGTTGTAAAATTTCACCAGCAATACTTTCTGAAATTTTAGCGGCGCACAATGTGGGTGCAAAAAGTAATGTGCCGCAACTATTAGTTGGGAACGACAGTAGAGATGATGCTGCTGTTTATCAAATAGATGAAAAAACTGCAGTGATTAGTACCACCGATTTTTTTATGCCGATTGTAGATGATGCATTTTCATTTGGACAAATTGCAGCAGCCAATGCCATTAGCGATGTATATGCGATGGGCGGAAAACCTATATTTGCTTTGGCCGTATTGGGTTGGCCATTAGCTTCACTTCCTGCGAGCGAAGCAGCTAAGGTGATGGAAGGTGCACGCAAAACCTGTGCTGAAGCAGGTATTGTGATCGCAGGGGGACATAGCATTGATAGTCAAGATCCAATTTTTGGCTTGGTCGTGAATGGAATTATTGACATTGATAATTTAAAAAGAAACGATACTGCACAACAAGGTGATGTATTAATATTGACCAAACCTTTAGGGGTGGGTATCATGGCCACAGCACAAAAAAGAGGATTACTTAAGGAAGAAGATTTGAACTTTTTAGTCAAACAATTAACCACCATTAACAAAGCAGGAGAAGCATTGGGAAAAATAAAAGAAGTACATGCGATGACCGATGTAACCGGCTTTGGCTTATTAGGACATTTAACAGAGATGATGGAAGGAAGTAATTTATCTGCCACCATCCATTATAATCAAATTCCCATTATTCCAGCAGTTCGAACTTATATCGCACAAAAAACAATTCCTGGCGCCACCGCGCGTAATTGGAGCTCATGCAGTGCTGGCGTAGTTTTTGGTGCTGGCATTGACGAGGAAGAAGCAACTAAATTATTGCCCGATCCGCAAACCAATGGCGGCTTACTAATTGCAGTAGCACCGGATGCGTTACAGAAAGTTCAAACTATTTTAAAAGAGTTAGGCATTCAATATACCGAGCCTATAGGAACATGTGGCGCTGCCAGCGATAAAAGAATTTATATTCATAAGGACTAGCAGCAACGAGGACTTTTCTGCGTTTGTTTTATTGGTATCATTTATTCAAAAATCAAATGACCTTTGTTTTTGATTTGATCAGGCGTGAGCTCGGCAACCATTTGAACGCCTTTGATGTCGCGCACCGTTTGTAAAATATCATTTACTTTTTCGTCCTCAATCCACTCCCCTCTGATCCACCATATAAAATCCATATGTTTGAGCTCGGGCAATAAATATTCGCCATCAAATTGATTGTGGTAAACAAAATGCTGAATGGAAGTAGTG
>CAIWBA010000074.1 GCA_903910765.1 uncultured Bacteroidota bacterium | reverse complement strand
TTTAAATCCAATTGGTGCTGGACAAAAAGCGGAATTACAATTAAGAAACGACCGTGCATATGGTGCATCAAATGCATTTTTGCCAGAGTGGACTTATATGTATTTCTTAAATAATGCTTCGAATGTATTATTGTCAAAAGTGGATGCAACAACTTTTTCAGGTGATGCAGCTACTAAGAAAAAAGTTTTACAAGGTTGGGCTTATATGTGGAAAGGTTATGCTTATGCAAGAATTGGTTCCATGTATATTGCCGGTGTAATTACCGACAAGCCAAATGAAACTAATGGTAATTATGTCCCTAATACTGCAATGGTAACTGAGGGTATTAAATACTTGGATCAAGCAAAAACTATATTTGCAGGATTAAGTGCGAACGAAGCGTTTACTAGTGTTATGACAAACATTATTCCTGGTTATATGCAAACTACAGCTGAATTTGGTGCAGTTACGCCAGCGGCGATTGTTAAAAATATCAACACTTTTAAAGCAAGAACTATCCTAGTTAATAAAAGAACAAAAGATATGACTGCAGCTGATTGGACATCAGTGTTAGATGCTGCTAACGCAGGCTTAGGTGCGACTGATTACCCTTTCTTGGTAAAAACATATGATGACAATTCTAAATCAGTTATTGACAAGGATTGGGGTTCATTTGGCTCATACACTGCGTATAATGATACGTATAAAGTAAGTGAGCGTTTCATTCAAGATTTTAATCCAGCAGATAAGCGTTTGGAAAATAACTTTGAATTAGCGGCAAGTGCCATCGTAAACCAACGTGGTCGTGGCATCACTTTCGGTACACGTTACGAATTGTTCGATGGCGGTATTGGCAACGGTGCGTATACTTATTTCCATTATGATTATGGTGTAGATAATTTTTACATTGGTGGATCGTATGAGGAAAATGAGTTAATGAAAGCCGAGGCTTTAATGAATACAAGCAAAATTGAAGAAGGACTTAAGTTGTTAGATGGTGTAAGAAAAGCACAAGGGGCAGGTTTGCCAGCAACTGTTGGAGTAGGTCTTTCTAAAACACAAGCTTTAGAGGAATTAAGAAAAGAAAGAAGAATCGCTTTATTTATGAGAGGATTGGCTTTTTATGACCTAAGAAGAATGGGTTATGCTGATCCAGTAGCGAGTGGTGGTGGTCGTAAAAATGCTTGGGTATTGGATGCAAATGGTGTGTTGAATACCAAGGCAACTATTGATTATAGCTATATGAGCTATTGGGATGTGCCACAAAATGAAATTGATTTTAACGCATCTACCTCTCAAACAAAATTGAAAGGAACTTACTAATCATTTAGTAATTGCATAAAAAAAGGTCCTCCGATTTATCGGAGGACCTTTTTTTATTTTGACAGCTTGCTCAGCTGATCTGTTTATGTTAATTATAAAATTATCGCTTCGCCATGTTCATCTAAAAAGCGGTATTCTACTAAGTGACTTAAATTAGAAGCCTGCGACTTTAATTTAATTTTATATTTTTTTCTCCAACGCTTGATGATATTGTTAAATATACCTTTGGTCAAATGTGAATGAATAATTGGGTGTACCAATAATATCAATGATTTGTGACCATGGGTGGCCAAATAAGACATTTTCTTTTCAATCTCATCTTCCAATAACAAAGTGGAAGTTATTTTACCTGAACCATTACAAGCAGGGCAATCTTCTGAGGTATTAATGTTTACTTCAGGACGAATACGTTGACGCGTCGCTTGTAATAAACCAAATTTTGATATGGGTAATACAGAATGTCTGGCACGATCGGTTTTCATGAAATCCTCTAATGACTCTTGTACTTTGCGTCTATTTTCAGGCAATTTCATATCAATAAAGTCAATCACAATAATGCCACCAATATCTCTTAGTCTTAATTGTCGTGCAATTTCCTCAGCCGCTTCCATATTGGTTTGCATCGCATTTTCTTCCTGGTTATTAGAAACACTTTTAAAACCACTGTTTACATCAATAACATGCAAAGCCTCCGTGTGTTCAATAATTAAGTAAGCGCCACTAGGTAGGTTGACTGTTTTTCCAAAGGATGATTTTACTTGTTTGGTAATACCATATTGGTCAAAAATGGGCTGATCTCCATCGTATAAACTTAAAATATTACTTTTTGCAGGCGCTATTCTTTGTAAATAGCTTAAAGTGATATCATATATTTTTTTATCGTTGACCACGATTTTATTAAAGTCTTCGTTTAATAAATCTCTTAAAATACTCGTGGTTTTACTGGCCTCATTCATAATACGTGCAGGAGGTACTGCGCCTTGTAAATTAGATTGGATATTTTTCCAATTGGCTTCAAGGGTTAATAAATCTTCATGTAGTTCAGCAGTCGTTTTACCTTCAGCGGCAGTTCGTACAATAACACCAAAATTTTTAGGACGAACCGCTTCAATTATTTTTTGTAATCTTTTGCGTTCCTCGTTTGAATGTATTTTTTTGGATACGGCAACTATTTCATTAAAGGGGGTAAGTACCACGAATCTGCCTGCTAATGAAATTTCGCAGGTTAATCTAGGTCCTTTGGCTGCAATAGGTTCTTTTAAAATTTGAACCAATACATTGGGTTTCCCATTAAGTACTTCGCTTATTTTTCCTGTTTTAAAAATTTCAGGCGCTGCTTGAAATCCGGCAAAATCAAAACTTTTATCATTATCATTCATCGCCAATTGCGTAAACTTAATGATCGATTTTGCGTAAGGGCTTAAATCTGTATAATGTAAAAAGGCATCCTTGTCAAATCCAACATCTACGAATGCTGCATTGAGTCCTGGTATAATTTTTTTTACTTTTCCTAAATACAAATCTCCTACAGACCAACGGGCATCTATTTTTTCGTTATGTATTTCAACCAACTTTTTTTCCTCCAGCAAGGCGATTTCAACACCCTCTGGGGAGCTATTTATAATTAAATCTTTATTCACTTATAGCAACTTTTTTAAAGCACGCATAGCGCAATTAAACGCAAATACTGCTTAATATATTTTTGAAACACATCCACTTTACAAAGGAAGGTAAAGGTAAAGGTAAAGTTGCTGAGTAGATAAGTGGTGTGCAATTTGGAAATATACAAGCGTATTTCATAGGAAATACGCTTGTATGGAAGAAGAACTATTTATTCTTTTTCTTATGTCTATTTTTTCTTAAACGTTTTTTTCTTTTGTGTGTCGCAATTTTATGACGCTTTCTTTTTTTACCACAAGGCATGTCCGATATTTTTTTTGTTATATAATATTATTTCTTTAATTGTTGTATTCTCTTATCAATTGCATCGTTAAACGCCTTTGATTTTATTTTATTGGATTGCTTTACTTTTTGGTAGCACTCCAATGCCAAAGGTTTTTGGTTGGTTAATTCATAACATTCAGCCAAATGAACCAAGGCTTCAATATTTGTTGGTTCGTCCTTAAGTATCAATAAAAAACGTTCAATTGCTTTTTCATTTTGACCTGATTTTTTACCACCCAATGCCAATACCATTTGTCCATAAATGTTATGTGGATTTTTGTCTACTACTTCCTTGATCTTTAATATGCCCTGCATCGGGTTGTCTGATATGTTGCCAAACAAATAACAGGCACCTAAATTAATTTTCGCAGAATCATTATTTGGATTAATAACCAATGCTTTATCTAAAAGAACTTTTGCATTACCTGCCATCCATTTTAAGAAGGCGGGAGGTGCTTCAGGGTCGGTCAAGTTATCAACCAACTGCTGGGCTGCAAAAGTGAGGCTTTTTTCAGAACTTTCCAACAAAGCAGCGCTGTAAGTATAATATAAATAGGGTCCTAATTTTTGTGCTGAATCGGCCCAGAAACGGGAAAGTGCTTTATAAATTTTAACACTGTCTATGGCTGTTTTGCTTGTATTTAATTGATTTTCAATACTTAATAGCGTCATTTTTTGTTCCGCAGCCAAATTCATTTTTGCGCCATCAATAACTGATTTTGAAGTAACATCTTGATTTTCAGTAGTTTGGCTAACTGAAGCACTATCGGCTTGTTTATATCTAGGGGCAAAAAAGTACAGGGTGCTAAATAAAGCAACGGCTGTTAGAACAACAATAAATTGCGGCTTTTTCAATGTAAAACAATTTCAGGCAAAGGTAGCTTACTTCCGTTTGCTTTTCACATCGTTTACAAATTCTTTTGCAGGCTTAAAGGCGGGAATAAAATGTTCAGGTATTTCAACCGCAATATTCTTTTTGATATTACGACCAATTTTCGCTGCTCTTTTTTTAGTAATAAAGCTGCCAAATCCACGTATGTAGATGTTTTCACCATTGGACAAGCTTTCTTTTACTTCCTTAAACATCGTTTCTAATGTAACAAGTACATCCACTTTTGGAATGCCAGTTTTTTCAGAAATTTGATTAATGAGATCAGATTTTCTCATGAAGTTGGTTTTAGGTTCAGTATTAAAAATAAAG
>CAIWBA010000073.1 GCA_903910765.1 uncultured Bacteroidota bacterium | reverse complement strand
CATGTGGATGAGTCCCTATTATACCAAATTTTAATTTCAGAGGGTTCAAAAGCTTATTTAACCAAACAAGTAGGGCAAGACAATAAACAACATTATTTTAAACCCTATAAGGACTTGTGTAATACAGTGGGTAATATCATTTTGGAATGTAATTCAAAATACAAATATCCACACTCACTCGCATCTACTATTATTGAAGTAGCACATTTACAAAACTTCTTTATGCATAATCTTCCTTCTTTGACTGATTTTAGTAAATCAAAAAATGAAGATCAGATTATTGTATTTTTAAATGACTTAGTTTTTTCGAGTATTGAAAAATAACTATTACGCTTTGTTTTCAATAATTGCATCCCACAATTGTGCCCTCATTTCCAAGGATTTTAATGATGCGCTTGTTGCTTCGGACCATCTCGAAGCATCATTGCCGCATAGTTCAGCGACCATCTCTAAGGCTAAGTGGCTATGATGACCCCCATCCACTTCAATATGCCTTTCAATATAATATTTGAAAGTGGCTACTTGATCCGGATGATCCTTATAAATTTTATTTAAAATTGCCGTAAACATATCTGGAATTAAATCCTCCCTACCAAATGTAAATACAGCCGCTTTAACATGCAATGGTGCATTTTGAGCGATATCGAAAGTGTACTGTAAAAACATTTTCACTTTATCAGGTAATGGTGCAAGTTGAATGGCCTGTTCAATGGAATGTCCATGATTAATTTCATTGATCAACGCATCAATCAAATTTGTTGGCGTTCCCATTTGACGCATTGCGTTTAAATACAATTCAAAATGGCTGATTCTATTATCATGCTCATCCACATCCGACTCCTCTCCTAAAACAATTTCATTGATTAAGTATCTTGTATTGGCGGAACCCACCGGCACCCAAGGCAGCGTAACACATGTCAAACCAATTTGAAGTGACTTTAATAAACTCATAAAGTCCCAAACAGCAAATACATGAAATTGGGTGAAATTTTTTAGCCCGTCTAAATTATTGATCTGTGCATACACCGGATGTAATAGTAATTGAGCCCTTGCATCTTTTATTTTTTCATTTAAATTTTCAACTTCCAATTGCATAAATTCTTCGTTTAAGTGATTAACAAAATTAGCACTAAAATTGTTTGAAATTTACCTAAAATGATACCCAATATTGAATAGGAAAAATTAAAGCTATTCTGTCCATTCTATTGGAATGATTACCTCGTTGGTCCTACCCATAAATTGATAGGGTGCATTATATCCTAAAAGCTTGTATCCACCTTTGGTAATAATTTTTTTCTCGGATAAAATTTTAACTAGGTTTTGATAAGCAACGGCAATTTTTTCATCTGTCGCATACCCTCCAAAACTAATAACGGCAACATATTCTGGGAGTGATTTTTTTATTTCAATATTTGGATCATTCGGGGTGGGTAAGGATTGATTATTATATTTTTGGGGCATAACGAAACTCATACTTGATCCATTTTCTGTTATACTCATTCTCACAGGAGCAGTCATGGAAATACTTTCCTTTTGTTGATTCCCGCCAAATATATATTTAGCTAATTTATTAAAGCCCGAACTAGAAACTGATTTATAATTGGTCCCTTTTGAATAAACGGTTGCCATTAAAGCTTCGGGGTAATACCTGATTTCAAAGTCAGCCTCTTTTTTGACAACCCGATATACCTGCTTTTCAGTATCAATCACATATTTGGAGATAAATGATTGAAATACAAAGTATATCCCACCAAGAAGTAATATTATAGATAGTGATTTCATGGATTTCTTTATCTCTATAACAATTACTTTTTATCTTTAGTTCACTAGAATGCAAACAAATTTATCGTTATTTTTAAGCCATGTGTTACGTCATTGGCATCAAAATTCCTAAAAAGCAAACTATAAAAATAGGCGACAAAGTATTGGACTTGGATGCCCTAGATATTCCAGTTCAATCTGGGTTTGCTTATGACCAATGGCCAGTTATATACAATGAACCAAGCGGTAATGTAACCCAGCCAATTTTAAGACCCGGTTTAATGCATTGGGAATTAATCCCCAATTGGGCGCGTAATGAAAAGGAATTAATAGATTCAAGAAAAAAATACACCACCCTCAATATTAAGTCGGAAACCCTGCTTACCAATAAAGTAGCGGCAGCAACAATTCATACCAATAGATGCTTGGTAGTAGCCTCCCATTTTTTTGAATGGCAGGAACTTAATAAAGAAAAATACCCGCATTGCGTTTCAGTGAACGATGCGCCCATTTTTTATATAGCAGGGGTTTGGAACACTTGGACCAACCATCAAACTGGTGAAATAAAAAACAGCTTCGGAATAATAACAACCGAGGCCAATGAATTGATGCGCAAAATTCACAATGTAAAAAATAGAATGCCGACTATTTTAAATGATGATTTGGCAAATAGTTGGGTTAATGAAAATTTGAACGAAAAGCAGATTACTGAAATCGCCGCTACCCAGTTTGATACGTATAAAATGAGCGCCCATACAGTTGCAAAAAATTTTCAGCAAAGCAATAATCCTTGCGAAAAATTTGACTATAAAATTTTTACACCACAAAGTTTATTTTAAAATTTTAAAAAAAATAAGAACAGCTACCATCCAAAATAGCTTGTTGCATTATTGCAACTTATATCCTGAATAATTTTACCTACCCAAGGCAAATCATTCGGCAATTCCCCATTTTCAATTTCATCGCCAAACATATTGCAAACTATTCTTCTAAAATATTCATGTCTTGGATAAGACAAAAAACTTCTTGAGTCGGTTAACATACCCACAAACCTGCTCACCAAGCCCATATTGCTTAATGCATTTAATTGTCTTTCAATGCCATCTTTTTGATCTAAAAACCACCAAGCACTTCCAAACTGCACCTTGCCAGCAACACTGCCATCATTAAAATTACCTATCATTGTTGCCATTAATTCATTATCTGCAGGATTCAAATTATATAAAATAGTTTTAGCTAATTTATCTTCAACATCTAATTTATTTAAAAACTTTGCTAGCGCCTTTGCTTGTGAAAAATCACCAATACTATCCCATCCAGTATCTGCTCCCAATGATCGCATCATTCTGCTATTATTATTTCTTAATGCACCTAGATGATATTGTTGAATCCATCCTTTTTCCCAATCCCATTCTGCAAAATGTAATAACATACAACTTTTAAATTTTCGCTGTTCCATTTCATTTAAAAATTTTCCACCATATATTTTATTAAAAATTGCTTCCACTTCATTACCCGTAAAATCCTCTGCATAAATTTCTTCTAACCCATGATCGCTCACGCTACATCCCATGGTGGCAAAAAAGTCATGTCTGTTTTGTAAGGCAAAAAGAAAATCCTCAAAACTAGAAATAGATAAATTAGTTACCGCTTCTAATTTTTTCACATACGCAATAAAATCTTCTGAATTCGAAACCTCCATGGCTTTATCAGGTCTAAACGCAGGTATTACTTTTACTTCAAAACCACTTGCAACAATTTTTTTATGGTGTTCAAGGGAATCAATGGGGTCATCAGTAGTACAAATCACTTTGACATTCATTTTACGAATTAAGTTTTTAGTACTATAATCAGTCACAACCAATTGTTCAGTAGCTTGTTCATATATTGAATTTGCTGAAGCTGAATTTAGTATATCCTTGATTCCAAAATATCGCTGCAACTCCAAATGAGTCCAATGATACAAGGGATTTCGCATGGTAAAAGGCACAGTTACTGCCCAATACTTGAATTTTTCGGTATCCGATTTTTGTCCAGTACAATAATCCTCAGGTACACCATTGGCTCTCATTGCGCGCCACTTATAATGATCCCCATAAAGCCATGCTTGTGTTAAATTATTGAAGTTTATATCATCTGCAATTTGTTGCGGAGAAAGATGACAATGATAATCAATCAAAGGCATTCCTTTTGCATATTCATGATATAAGATTTGCGCCGTTTTTGTTTTTAATAGAAAATCCTGATCCATGAAAGACTTCATACCCTTTTACTTTTTTTATTTATAAACTCACCCCACGTTTCCATGGAATAAAATCGTCTTGATTTAACAGAACAGCCTTGGGTGTAATTAACCCACTTGCTGCTTGAATACAATATTCTAATATTTCAGCACCCATTTGATCAATGGTCTTTTCACCATCAATAATTGGTCCTGTATCAATATCAATAATATCACTCATTCTTTTTGCCAACGCAGTATTACTTGACACTTTAATAGTTGGACAAATGGGATTACCCGTAGGTGTTCCCAAACCTGTAGTAAATAATATTAAAGTGGCACCAGAAGCCGCTTTCCCTGTTGTAGCCTCAACATCATTGCCTGGCGTACATACTAAGCTTAAGCCTGGTTTTGTTGCTAATTCAGTGTAATCTAATACATCAACCACTGGAGAGTTCCCCCCTTTTTTTGCTGCACCTGCTGATTTAATTGCATCGGTAATCAATCCATCTTTTATATTTCCAGGGGAAGGATTCATATGAAAACCAGACCCTACATTTAATGCAGCATTATTATAAGATTTCATTAAATGAATAAATTTATTTGCGGCTTCAGGCAAAATTGTTCTATTAATTAATTCTTGCTCTACCCCGCATAATTCAGGAAATTCAGCCAGTAAAACTTTACCCCCTAATGCAACCAATAAATCAGCACAATAACCCACTGCTGGATTTGCCGATATACCACTAAATCCATCACTGCCGCCACATTTGACACCAAGCGTCAACTTGTCCATACCTGCAGGTTCTCGGGTTATTTTATTTGCTTCTATTAATCCTAAAAAAGTTTGACGGATCGCTTTTGCAATTAAATCTGACTCGCTTATAGATTCTTGTTGCTCAAAAACATATAAAGGTTTATTAAAATTTGGATTTCTTAATTTAATATCTACTTGCAAATCCTGTGACTGTAAATTTTGACAACCTAAACTAAGTACGGTAATGCCAGCGACATTTGGATGATTCGCATAAGCTGCTAATAATTTGCTCAATATTGCCGCATCTTGCCTTGTTCCACCACAACCTCCTTGATGATTTAAAAATTTTATACCGTCGATATTAGGAAATACCCGATTATTGCTTTTTACATTAGTTGACAAGTTGATAGATGCATTTGCATCAATAGAAACTCCTTCATTATATGCCTGAACCAATGTTTTTGTAAATGCTTTGTACTTTGGTGTATCTGCATACCCTAATTCATTGTGTAATGCTTCTTTTATTACATCTAAATTTCTGTTTTCACAAAATACAGTTGGGATAAACAACCAATAGTTGGCCGTTCCTACACACCCATCAGTTCGATGATATCCCAAAAATGTGCGCCCAGCAAAAGCACTTGTATCAGGAGCATTCCATGAATAATTATATGGTTTAAATACATATGGCTCAGCAGCATGATGCAAGTTTTGCGTAGTCATTAAAGTTCCACTTTTAACAGCTGTTGTAACTTTACCAACTAAAACTCCATACATAATCACCTCCTCACCTTCCTGCATATCATGCATATAAAATTTATGCTTGGGTGAAATATCCGATTGTATCAGATAATTTTTATTATCAAAAATAACGGCTTGCGCTTTTTTCAAAGGTTGCAATGCCACTAATACATTATCTAGTGGATTCACCTTTAAAACTAATTGACTCATGGTTTTAAAGTTTTTTATTTATAAATTCATTAATTGTCCACATAACTCCATTTTGATTGATTAATCTAATAAAATCATTTACGGAATTTTCAAACTTAATATTATAAGAAAACTCATTAATAGGAATGGGTTGATCTATTTTTTCTTGATAAACAAAAAATGCTGCTATACAAATACTCATTCTAATAGGTACTGTATCTGTTAAGTTGATATATTTTTCTATTAAAAACAAATTTCTCATCTTAATCTTCTCTGTATAATTCATCGCTATACTTTTCCACTGATGCTCTATATTAGGGTTGGAAAAACGGTCTAGTACTACTTTTATAAAGTGTTGTGTATCAGATATAGATATGTCAGAACTCAAAACACAAGGCGCAATTTCATCATCCAATAATTGAAAAATGAATTTATTAAACTCTTTGTTTGCCATTGCAGCTTTTACAGTTTCAAATCCTGCTAAGATTGCTAACGCACAACAAAAAGTATGTGTTCCATTTAATAACCTTAGTTTTAACTCCCTAAATTTTGCTATTGAAGTTGACACAACAACACTAGCATCCACTTGAGAAAAACTCAATTCATCCAATGTGCTTTGTTTACTTGTTTCGATAGCCCATAAAGCAAATGGTTCGCTTGTAATCAACAAATGATCCTTATAACCTAATTGCGTTTCCAATTGGGTTTGCTCATTTTGAGGCAAATTACCTGTTACTATACGATCGACCAGTGTATTGCAGAAGTCATTTGCTTGCTGCAGCCATTGCATAAATGCTTTGGGCAACTGTTGTAACTCTGCCAGATCTATAATAATTTTTTTTAAAATATTCCCATTATCAGGAATAAGTTCCGTAGGAAGGATAATTAAACCACCATCATTTGAATTGGGTGTAAAATGATTCCAACGATGCCATAAAATGGCTAATAACTTACCTGGAAAAGAGGAAGGTGTATTAGAAATTTGAATGTCATTGGGATCAAATACCAAACCTGCTTCAGTTGTATTGGATATTACTATTTTTAATTCAGGCGATTCTGCAACTTGTAAAATTTCACGCCATTGCGATGTGGCAACTAATACCCTACTAATAGAAGTATTTTCATGTAATTCATATACATCTTTGCCTGAGACCACCCCTTTTATCAAATGATGATATAAATTATCTTGTTGTTCAAAATCACTAATCCCTCCAACTTTGGTAGACTTTACAACAACGATACTGCCTTGAAAAACGCCTTTTTTATTTGCTTTGTTTATGAAATAATCCGGAAGCCCTCTTAATAATACGCCAGTTCCAAATTGAAGCACTTTTTCAGGCAAAGGACTTAACGCTCCATTGTTTGCTTCATACCAACTTTTATTATACAACTTATTTCTTTCCATTTATACCTTTATTTTTAATATGCAAGTGGGTTCCAATTATTTTTAAATAACCAGTTTACATTTACTTGTTCGCCAGTTGGGTGCCCTTTTGCTTTTTCTATATTATTTTTATAAAACCCAGTGGTGGATTTTGCTTTATCACAATTATAGTAATACACTCTTCTACCCCATTGAATGATATTGTTTGTAGGTACTAAATAAATATCTTCATCAGACATATTTGCTGGAAAATGGCAATTGATTAAAAAGAATTGCGCATCCCGATGATAACGTCCTAATTTAAAACCATCATAGCCTTTAAAACTACAATTCACTAAAACTGTTTTGGAATCCTCGTTTAATGATCCATCATGCCATATAGCAGCAGGGCCAGTATGCGTGATAAATGTACAATTTTCAGCATAGGCCCAACCTCTTGGACAATAAAAATCAACACCCCCTTCCAAAATACAATCTTTAAAGTAAAACATGCCATCTGTGGTATTCCATGGACTCATTGTATCTCCTCCAAAAGCAACAAAACGACATTGTATAAACTTTAATTTAGTAGCCATAAAACTTCTAAAAGCCATTTGATGTCCCGTAGTTTTAATGGTTTTAAAACCCATAGAATCATTTGCACATGGGAGTACTTGATCTTTCATATTTAAAAAACCATAATCATTTCGAATAGTAAGACCTGAAAAAAGGATATCACTACATGAGTCTACATTAATTGTTGCCACTCCCCAGTCATCATTATGATCGCATCTCCAAATATCTCTTGCTATAGCTTGCGTAATGATTGTTTTATCAATTCCAGCTCCAATAAATGAAATCTTACTTTTTTTTAAAAATATTTTTTCATTATAGGTGCCTGGAGCAATTTTTATAATTACATTTTTATTTTCACCTGATTTAATACTATTTATGGCTGCTTGTATTTGTTTGAATTGCCCTTTCCCGTTTTTTGCAACTGTAATTATCAAATCATTATTAATATCCTTTGATTTGTAATTGGCAAATACAGCATTTTGCAATAGCAATATAAAAAATAAAATATAAACACCTCTTTTTCTCATTAGTTAACTTTTGTTTGATGCAATTGAGTTATTTTTTTTGAAGCATCAAGATTTACAAAAAAGTTAGTAATTTTTCTTCCCTCTAGATATTCATTATTTCTAATTGGAGCTAATACTGATTTTTTACCTTTTCCTATTTTAGAAATATTCGCGTATTCAGCTTCCACACTGGATTGAATAAATGCACCTATTCCTTTTGGATCGTTAACTACAATAGGTTCACTAAAGTAATATTGTAAGCTGCCATCTCTGTAGGGACTTCCGCCTAAGCCAGAAACACTTACGGTTCCATGAAAACTCAGTTGTCCATTTTCTTCTTTCACAAACTTTTTGATTACTCCATCATACCCTTTTTGAGCAGTAGCTAAGTATTTTTCATCTATAAAACCTAATCGCACTGCTTTAAATAATGTGGTTACAAACATACTTGAGGCAGATGCTTCGAAATAATTTTTTTCAGCATTAGGTTCATCTAATATATCCAACCATAAACCTGTTTTCGAATCTTGCACATTTACTACCGCTTCAACATATCTTTTTAAAATTCCAATTAATTGAATTCTGTCAGGATGATGTAATGGAAAACACTCCAATGCATCCACTAAAGCTACACCATACCATCCCATCGCACGCCCCCATACATAAGATGATAGTCCTGTATTTGGATTTGCCCATCGCTGTTGTTTGCTTTGGTCCCAAGCATGATACAACAATCCTGTTGTAGGATTCCTAGTATGTTTTTCAGCAAGTACAAATTGATGTGCAATCAAAGAAAAGGCCGCAGTATCATTCATCACAGAAGCATATTGGGCATAAAAGGCCGACCCCATGTACAAGCCATCTAACCACATTTGATTAGGATATATTTTTTTATGCCAATAGCCGCCTTCCTCATTTTTAGGTTGTTGATCTAATTGATTTTTTAAAAGCTGGATGGCTTTTTTATATTTTTCTTTGCCGGTGATTTGATATAAGGTTAACAACAACTTACCGTTATTCAAATGATCTAAATTAAAATCTGTGCCCTTGTAATCTAAAATACTTCCATCTTCTTGTACATAATAATCCATACTATGTTGGATATAATTAATATAAGTAGCATCCCCTGTGAGTTTCCACGCCCCTTCAATACCTTTTAAAATAACTCCTTGATCATAGGCCCAACGTGCTTTTCCACCTGGCTTAACCGAAAATGAATCAGGCCATAGCTGCATGGCAACTGCCGACATTTTTTCAAACCATTTTGATGCTATTGGATGTACTTTTTTTAATGCTATTGTATCAATTTTAATTTGCGAGGAACGAACCGATGTTACTATTGGTTTATTCGTTGTGGTAAGTATGGTTGATGATTTTATAGAAATATTATTTGCATCTTGCAATTCTATTCCTTCTTTCACTATCATATTCAAATGACTTAATTGAATATTTTTAACATTCATTTCTGGCAAGCCTCTCACAAATAGTGCTTTACTTGCACCATCACATACTATTTTGTCGAAATAAAAATTTTGAAATTCTGGCGTTGCTTCTGTTATAGGAAATTTTTCAACGACAGGTGTTATTGTAGGTGTGCCATTTATTTTTATAGGATCAACGGCAGCATAATACATATCAAATAAAATTGCTTCTCCAACTATGTCTTTCATGATTACATTGTTGACATAGATATTTTCCACCAAGCCGCCTCTGCCTCTTACTGTTTTAAATCTAAGACCAATATCTGACCCTATAAAATTACAATCACTGACAAAAATGTTTTTCACTCCACCACTCATTTCACTACCTACTACAAAACCCCCATGGGCTCTATATACGGTAACATTTTTTACAATCACATTTTGTGTAGGCATTCCTCTTTTTCTCCCTTCTTCATCTCGGCCACTTTTAATGGTGATTCCATCATCCCCTGTATCAAATACACAATTTTCCAACAATACATTGCTTGTGCTTTCTAAATCTATTGCATCTGTATTAGTTCCCCACCAAGGATTTTTGACTTTTAAATCACGGACAATTACATGACTACTCGTTACAATATGCGTTGTCCACGCAGGCGAATTTTCGAGCGTTACGCCATCAATCAGTACTCTTTTGCAATTACTTATGCGGACCATATTGGGACGTAAAAAGTCCTTAATCCCTTCAAAGTCGGCTAATTTTTTTCTATTAGTTAATTTGCCAATGTCTTTATTTTTAGCAGCTTCAACTGCAGCTTTCGAAGGATACCATGTTTTTTTATCTTCCGTTAATGCGCCTCCAAAATTTTGTAAATGATTTTTCCACTCAGACTCAGTCAATTTTTCTTTTTTGATGGGTCTCCAATAAAGCCCATTCCCATTTATTATTCCTGCACCTGTAATCGCAATATTTTCTTCGTTTTCAGCAGTGATGGGTGCTTGACATCTTGCCGCTGCTGAACCTTCAAAAGATGAAACGACTAAAGGATATTGTGCAAAGTCAGAAGTAAATATTATTAAGGCCCCTTTCAATAAATGCAAGTTAACATTAGACTTTAAAACAATTGGCCCTGTCATCCATGCACCGGAAGGAATCAAAACTACACCACCCCCTTTTGCACTAATAAACTTAATTGCATTATTGATGGCAATTGTATTCACATTGCGACCATCAGCTATAGCTCCAAATTTTTTAATGTTTACTGTATCTTTTTTAAAAGAAGTTGTAAGAATCTTAAAATTGGGTTGTTTCTGTGCATGTGTAATTAATGACACAAAAGCAAAAAATAGCGTAAAAGTCAATTGTTTCATAGAAGAATAAATTTAATAATTATACTAACCTAATAGTCAATAGGATACGATAAATTATGATCAATTTACGCAAACGATACCGGGAAATAAGCATAAAAAATATTACTTTTAGGATAATACAGAGATTGCCAAATGAAGTACGAAGCCATCACCATTAAAGACATTGCCAAAGCCCTTGAATTATCAACATCAACGGTAAGCAGAGCATTAAGGGATAGCCATGAAATTAGTTTTGAAACCAAGGAACGGGTAATTGCTTATGCAAAGGAGATGAACTATCGTCCAAATCCAATTGCTCTCAGCTTAAAGGAGAAAAGAAGCAGCTCAATAGGGGTTTTAGTTAGTGAAATTGCCAATTCATTCTTCTCTCAGGCGATTAATGGGATTGAGTCGGTAGCGCAGGAACACGGCTACAATGTAATTATTGCACAAAGTAAGGAAGATTACCAAAGAGAAGTATCAGCCTTAAATTACTTGGCCTCTAGAAGTGTGGATGGTATATTAATTTCTGTATCGGCAGGAACTTCTGATTTTTCTAATATTAACGAATTGTACCTAAGGGGTATGCCTCTTGTTAGCTTTGACAGAGTGGTTGATCATTTAAAAATGCATAAAGTAAAAGTAGATAACTATAAAGGCGGTTATGAAGCAACCAAGCATTTAATAAAAAATGGATATAAAAATATTGCCTGTATCGCAAGTTCCGCATATTTATCTATTACTGAGGAACGTGTTGCTGGCTATAAAGACGCACTAAAGTCAAGTGGCATGGCTATTGATGAAACTATGATTGATTATTGCTTGCACAGTGGATTAATTTATGAAGAAGTGGAAGCTGTCATGGCAAGAATGATGAAACAAAAGAATAAACCAGATGCAATTTTAGCCTGTTCTGATAAAATCACAACCAATGTGATGCGCTATTGCCAAATAAAAAAAATAAAAATACCTACTAAAATTGGCTTACTAGGATTTAGCAATCTGGATTTAACAGACCTCCTTACGCCTTCACTATCAGTGGTGAGGCAACCTGCGTCTGAAATGGGTAGAATAGCAGCAGAACTTCTAATCAAGACTATTGAAAGCAAAAGAGCTTTAACCACCTTTGAAGAAGTAATTTTACCTACTGAACTTTTTCAACGAGCTTCATCCGCAAAAAAACCTAAGGTTAAATAATCATTCTCCCTTTTTTTATTAGTTTACAAAAGGATGCCAATGACCTAAAATCTTATCGGTAGTCAATAAATTTGCTTGCTCATCTGTAAGAAGTTTTGACCAAGGTACACGCTTCGATGGATTTGCTCCAGGACCTGTACTATTATATTCGTAATATCTAACGGTTGATTCGTTCGCTGGATTTTTCCAGTTATTCCACCCTTCACCAATGATATGCGCCCCCAACCAACAGTTCATATAAGTTACACTTGCCGTTGGCGACCATGGACGACCTAAGGAAACTTTATTGATTAAACTGTCAGCAGTTAATTTGCAATTTTTAAATATAAAACCAAATGGAATGATTGAATTGGTTGCGGCAGCTGTAACATGTGAATTTTTTTTGCTATGAATATGGCAATTTTCAAATAAAGCTGTTGAAGCACCAAAAATAAAATCAGTTGTCCCCTCTATATAACAATCTTTAAAATATTGTTTTACCCCATTGCCACTTAAAAATAAAACATCCTGAAATCCAAGCATTCTACAATAAAAAAAAGAAGCTCTATTTCCTTCAACTCTTAAAGCAACGGCTTGCCCTGCATTAAAACCTGCTTGATTACTGAAGGTTAGATGTTGTGCTTGAAAATCATTTCCATAAACAAATACTGATGCACAAGTCCATGTATTTAGCGTATCTCCATTTGGCAAGGCAACTCCAGCATGATTATCGAACTGCAGAATAGTATTATTTTCATTTTCTCCAACTAATGTAATTTTAGATTTACTTGCATCAATAGTTATAACTTCATGATACACTCCTTTTTTTAGAAATATTTTATAAGGCCTTAAATTTCCTGAAGGGATTTGATTCAATACTTCCTGAAGACTGCTATAAGGTGTACTTCCGTCTTTGCTAACCACAAAATCATAAGCATTCAAATTGTTTTGGGCATGCAATAACTGACTATTAATTATTAAAATTAAAATCCACAATATACATTTATATTTTAATGTAATTTTTTTCACCTTAATTACTTAATTTTCGAAATTACTATATGATTATTTAAATCCGTATTTAATTCTTTTAGATTTTTTAAAACCAATTGGGCAATTAATCTAGCGCCAAGTTCATTAAAATGAGTATTATCATTTCTGCCTTCAGGATAGTTTGGATGCTCGCCCGCCTTTAATTGCATGAATAATAAATTGGAATTTTCTTTGCCAAATTGCTGATAAAGCGCTCTACTTTGTGTATCCAAATCAATAAATAGAACATTTTGCTCCTGAGCTACTTCCTCAACATAGCTTGAATAAGCTCGATGTGTTTCCTGAGCTATCCCTAAGCTATCAAATTTTCGTCGAGATACTGGCGTCAAAAGTATTGGGGTAGCCTTTTTCAAACGGGCTTCTGTGATGAATTTTATTAAGTTAGCTTTGAACTCCATAGGCGTTG
>CAIWBA010000072.1 GCA_903910765.1 uncultured Bacteroidota bacterium | reverse complement strand
TTGTTATATAATATTTAATTGTTATTAAAGTGTAAATATATAAATCAATGTTTAAACAACAAAATATATTTTAGGGTTAATCTATGCCTATAATCTAGTATCTTCGCCAAAATTTAGATTTTATGAATTTGCATGAATATCAAGCAAAAGAATTACTTAAAAAGTATAATGTTCCAGTACAAGAAGGTATCGCTGCTGAATCAGTGGATGCTGCAATAACTGCTTACCACAAGATAGCAGGCGAAACCAATAATAAATTCGCAGTAGTTAAGGCTCAAATACACGCGGGTGGTCGTGGTAAAGGTAAAATTGTTGGTACTGAACAAAGAGGTGTAGCCGTTGGTAAATCAGCAGCCGATATTGAAACTTTTGCAAAAAATATTTTAGGAGGTACATTAGTAACCATCCAAACTGGCCCAGCAGGGAAACTAGTTTCTAAAATATTAGTTGCACAGGACGTATATTATGAAGGCCCTCAGCCTACCAAAGAATTTTATTTGTCTATATTATTGGATCGTTCCAAAGGAATGAATGTTATTATGTATAGCACAGAAGGTGGAATGGATATTGAAGAAGTCGCACATAATACGCCTGAAAAAATATTTAAAGAGTGGGTACACCCAGGTGGTGCCTTGCAAGGTTTTCAAGCACGTAAAATTGCTTTCAATTTAGGCTTAAGCGGTGACGCTTTAAAAAGTTGTGTAAAATTTGTAACGAATTTATACAATGCCTATGTTGGTTTAGATTGCGGCATGCTTGAGATCAATCCCCTATTCAAAACAAGCGATGATAAAATTATAGCGGTAGATTGCAAAATGAATATTGATGATAATGCATTAATGCGTCATCCTGATTTATTAGCAATGAGAGATATTAGCGAAGAAGATCCTACCGAAGTAGAAGCAGGTGAATACAATTTAAACTTTGTGAAATTAGATGGCAATGTAGGTTGTATGGTGAATGGTGCAGGACTTGCTATGGCTACTATGGATATGATTAAGTTAAGTGGTGGTGAGCCCGCTAACTTCTTAGACGTAGGTGGTACTGCAAATGCGCAAACAGTAGAAGCAGGATTCAGAATTATTTTGAAAGACCCTAATGTAAAAGCTATTTTAATTAACATCTTTGGCGGTATTGTTCGTTGCGATCGTGTTGCTGCTGGTGTTATTGAAGCTTTCAATAAATTAGGTAATATAAATATCCCAATCATTGTGCGTTTACAAGGCACTAATGCAGTGGAAGCAAAAAAATTAATTGACGAAAGTGGATTGAAAGTTCAGTCTGCCATTCAGTTGAGTGAAGCAGCTGCTTTAGTAAAGCAAGCCGTTGCTTAGTTTTTAGTAGCATTTTTATAAAATATAAAATGCTACTAAAAACAATCTAATGATTTTTAAAATACCCGCGATATTCGCGGGTATTTTTTTTTAATACGCCATTTTTATAAAATATAAAATGCTACACCCCATTTACTAGTTTCACTTCAGTTAATGCACTAAAGGAGTAAACCTGACCAGTGGCTATTTCAACGCATTCAATACGTATGCGGCGCTTTTTACCCCGCCTAAATATTTTTCCATGTAAGGATTCGAATAGGATACCCTCTGCAATATGCGCAACAAGTACAACTCCTGCTTTCTTTACTTCATTATACTTTCTCAAAACCAATAATAGCTTAGTTTCTCCATTGGCTGTGGCAGCAGGATTTAATAA
>CAIWBA010000071.1 GCA_903910765.1 uncultured Bacteroidota bacterium | reverse complement strand
TGTTTGTGCTAGGCTTATATTAAATGTGTTTCGATAGGGAGATCCATTTTCAAAATATTTTAATTTCCCAATTAAGTCTAAGCTGGATAAAAATCTAAAATCTTGCGTCTGTTTTTCGAAATAGCTAGTTCCCATATTCAATTTTAAGTGAGTATAGGTTCCTGATGCTTGTAATTTATATTTTTCATATTTTAAACCAGCATAAGCAATATCATTGTAATCTCTGTTATACTTGCCCAATGTGAAGCTAATAGATTGTCCAATAGGTAAATCCTCATTTCGCCCAAAACCATATAAGAATTTAGTTCTTATAATATTTTGATTAAATACGGTCATTGATATAAAATTGGCATTAATATTTTGATAATTTTTATCTAATTGGGCCAAATAGTTCAGTGGTCGGGTATTGAAGTTATTTTCAAAATGGCGAACTTGAATAATATGCCTTTGTCTTATTTTTTTTGGATTTGATTTAAAAAATATTTGGTAACCCAGCCAAAAATCTTTGGTATCAAAATGGTAATTAAGTGTGCTATTAAATAGGCTATCATTCCATTTACTAGGGTAGGCATTTGAATTTCTTAATTCCTTTAATTCAAATCCACCAGTCCAATTACTCAAGGGATGTAAAAATGGGAGTTCCCCGTATATGTATTTGTTCAAAGCTGATTTTGAGTCATCTGTCATGTTGTTGGTATAGTCGCTTATGCCAGCATTTAGGTTTATAAAACTCCCGAATACATTACGAAGTTGAAGATCATATCCCCAAGCTGGTTTTGGAGTTCTGGTATTATCAAAATTGTGGTTAATCTTTAATGCATTTCCAGTCCCCCACAAATTGTCATCGCTCAAAGATGCTTCAAATGAATTCTGATTTTTTAAATTAAGGTTTCCTCCCAATGGGAAAATGTCTTTGGTAATTACAAAGATATCAACCTTGTTGGTGTCGTATTTAACAGGAATCGCAATGATTCGGGCATCTTGTATAAATGAAAGATCCCTTAGCCATTTTTCATTGTAGGCAATGATTATAGGGTTCAGAATTTCATTGGGCTTGAAGAAAATATTTTTTCTAATTGCATTGTCATTAGAGCTTTTGTGAAGTTTATTGGCAATCGTTGTGAAGTAATCCCGTTGGTTGATCTTAGGTAGATTAATATTAGTGGAAAAGTTATGTTGTTCTATGATAATGGTATTGATTTGTTTGCCATTATATTTTGATAATAGCTCAATATTGTTCGCAATCACATCCCTGTTGGTGTCGGTCATGGATTCAGCATTACCTGTTATGCTTTTCAAAACTCTAAGCTTTAGGGATATTTTGTTTTTATCAGTCGTATTTTGTTTTGGGATACTATCTAATTGACTGTTTTGTGCATAAAGACTACATTGATTGAAAAATAAAGACAGCCATAAAATAAGTACTACCCTCATGATGTTAATGTATGCACTTCAAATTTAGGGATTATAACTAACAATAACCCCCGTAGCGATTAATCGGTAGGGGGGTTATTGTATTTTGATGCGACAATTTTATTATAAACTGACCATCCCGTCCTTATTGTGGGTTACAAAGTTTTAACAGCCCTGCTTTGTAATGATTCCATGGGGATATGTAACATTTTTCCGATAGGTTTACCGTTTCGGTAGCTAATCACACGTAAAATAGTCACATCGCTAGGAATAACAAAAGCGCCTTTGTATTCGTCACTAAATTGGTCTGGTAAGGATTCGTCAATGGAGTAGTAAAATTTCAAATTGTCAACTTCTCCTTCCATTTTTGCGATGAGTTCTCCTTTGGTGTTGGAGGTAGTTGTGACAATTGGGTCGTAAATACTTTTAGCATGCTTAATATTTAAAGCATCTAAAATTTCAAATTGCTTTTCTACTTTTTCAGAAAAGTTTTGCCAATTCTTTTTTTCTTTGGGTGACCAAAGTGTTTCGGCAATGGACATGGATCTAGGCCAAGTTAAATATTGCGCACTTCTTAAACTTAATATTTGCTCAGTCCACAAATTTGCTTGGCCACCTAATATATATTTAGGGTCAATACCTTGAGGTAGGGGTTCAAATTCATAGGTTTTTTTCATTCTCAAGCCTTTGTATACTTTTCCTTCTGCAGTAACCTCTCCTTGGTAAAAATCAATATAGGCAAAATCATTGGGCGTCATTACTACTTGGTGCTTTTGGTTCGCAGCTTCAATGCCTCCTTGCATACCTCTCCAACTCATCACTGCTGCATTGCCGGGTAAACCACCTTCCAATATTTCATCCCATCCCATTAATTTTTTTCCTTTTGCATTAATAATTTTCTCTACTCTTTTTACAAAATAACTTTGCACTTCATGTTGGTCTTTTAAGTTTTCTCTTTTCATCAAATTTTGTACATCAGCACTTTTTTCCCAATTATTTTTTGCATTTTCATCTCCACCCATATGGATATATTCAAAAGGGAATAGGGAAGCGACTTCCGTGAAAATTTTATCTAAATAATTATAAACAGTTTCATTGGCAGGGTTCAATGCGTTATCAATTTTTGCCGTTGCATGTCCATTGTATCCTGTCCAATCCATAAATTCAGTACCTGCATTAACTTGGTAATTAAAATTAGGCGTCGTGCTTAAAGGGTAAGAGGCTAAAAATGCCATGCTATGTCCTGGAATATCAATTTCAGGTAAAATTTCCACAAATTTTGATTTTGCATATGCCACCAGTTCCTTAATATCTTCATGGGTATAAAAGCCGCCATATGTTTTTGGTTCATCCAATGCAGGGGCGGTTATATTTGCCCACTTGCCTTTACGATCCACTCTCCATGCACCTACTTCAGTTAATTTAGGTAATGCTTTAATTTCAATACGCCAACCTTGGTCATCTGTTAAGTGTAGGTGCAATACATTGTATTTATATAAAACCATATTGTCAATATATTCTTTCACTTCTGCTTTAGTAAAAAAGTGTCGGCTAACATCTAGCATTAATCCTCTCCAACCAAAACGAGGTTTGTCGGTAATGGATACATAAGGAATTTTCCAGCTAACATTATTTTGAATTGTATTATTGAATATGGCAGTTGGCATTATTTGTAGTAATGATTGCCAAGCATAAAATAAACCTGCATTGGTATTGGCTTTAATTTGAATTCCTTTTTCATTCACATCTAAATGATAACCTTCCTTACCTAATTCAGCTTCGTTACTAATTTGTATATCAATATTTGATTTTGCATTTGATTTAATTACTTGGATCCCAGTGACCGCATTTATTTTTTTTGAAATTAATTCGCTAATCGCACTTGCTGAAGCGGGGGCATTTATTACCAATGACTTTGATAAGGTATAGCTGCCATTACCCAATTTCATTTGGTAAGGTTCTGGTATAATTGCAATTTCTTGCGCATTTGAAAAGCTGGCTATAACAAGCAGTGAAATTGTAAACAAAAAATTTGAAATTTTCATAGGTCTTGATTAATAGTTATTGTTGTTTCTATTTTTAATATTGGTTTAAAGATACAAAAAATTATTGCCGCATTTAATGGGGATAATTAAAAAAGCCGTCCCGATAAATCGGGACGGCAAGGGGAAAGTTAAAATTATTCTATCTGCTAAGCAATTAAATCAACCATTTTTATTTGCTATTTTTCATTAGCAACTTAAATATTTTAATTTGATGCCTAGTTAAATAACTATTTATAGCTTAGTATCTATAAGCATCAGACTTGAACGGTCCAGCTTTAGGTATACCTAAGTATTCTGCTTGTTCAGTGGTTAACTCATCTAATTCAGCACCTACTTTCGCTAAATGTAAACGCGCTACCTTCTCATCTAAATGCTTAGGTAAAACGTATACTTTGTTTTCATAGTTCTTATGATTCGTCCATAATTCTATTTGCGCTAAAGTTTGGTTAGAGAAAGAGTTACTCATTACAAAGCTAGGGTGACCAGTTGCACAACCTAAGTTTACCAAACGGCCTTCTGCAAGTATAATCACATCTTTGCCTTCAATATTATACAAATCAACTTGTGGTTTGATGGTATCTTTTGTATGACCATAGTTTTTATTTAACCATGCCATATCAATTTCAATATCAAAGTGACCAATATTACAAACAATCGCTTTGTCTTTCATTGATCTAAAATGTTTTTCGTTGATCAAATCACGACAGCCAGAAGCGGTAACAATAATGTCTGCTTCTTTAACTGCATCAATCATTTTTCTTACTTCAAAACCATCCATCGCTGCTTGTAAAGCACAGATAGGATCAATCTCAGTAACCATTACACGACAACCAGCACCACGAAGGGATGCAGCAGATCCTTTTCCTACGTCACCGTATGAACCAACTACTGCAACCTTACCAGCCATCATAACATCAGTCGCACGACGAATCGCATCAACTAATGATTCTTGACAACCATATTTATTATCGAATTTAGATTTCGTAACTGAATCGTTTACATTAATTGCTGGCATTGGTAAAGTACCTTTGGCCATACGCTCGTATAAACGGTGAACACCTGTAGTTGTTTCTTCACTCAATCCTTTAATTCCTGCAACAAACTGAGGGTATTTATCTAACACCATATTGGTTAAATCACCACCATCATCTAATATCATATTCAAAGGACGGTCTGCACCACCAAAGAATAATGTTTGTTCAATACACCAGTCACCTTCTTCAATAGATTGACCTTTCCAAGCAAAAACACCAACGCCTGTTGCAGCGATTGCAGCAGCGGCTTGGTCTTGTGTTGAAAATATATTACAAGAGCTCCACTTTACTTCAGCGCCTAAAGCAGTTAATGTTTCAATTAATACAGCAGTTTGAATGGTCATGTGTAAGCAACCCGCAATACGAGCTCCTTTTAATGGTTGGCTAGGTCCGTACTCGGCACGGATGCTCATTAAACCTGGCATTTCTGCTTCAGCCAAACGGATTTCTTTACGACCCCAATCTGCTAATGTGATATCGGCTACTTTATAAGGTAGGCTAAAATCGATGTTTTGTAAGTTAGACATGTTAATTTATTTAGAGGGCAAAGGTATGAAATAGGATAAAATAATAAAATATTTGACATTTTTAGGATAATCAGCTATTTATTACTATTTTTATGATGATTTATGCTAAAAAACAATGAAAAGTAGTACTCCATTAGTAGATTCGGCTATTGCGCAACAGTCTATCTCCTTAGACGAGAAGGATTTAGCCATTTTACGCCTTTTGCAAGACAATGCTAGGATCACTGTTAAGGAAATTGCAGATCAGATTCATTTGAGTACCACGCCAGTTCATGAGCGTATTAAGCGGCTCGAAGGCAATGGGGTAATTAAGCAATATGCTACTTTAATTGATGGGACTAAGGTCAAAAAAGGGTTAATGGTTATTTGCTATGTGTCTTTGAATCAACACAGTAAGCAATCCGGTGGGCAATTTATCAAACTGATTAATGATTTGCCTGACGTGGTAGAATGCTACAGTATTTCAGGGGAATTTGACTTCATGTTGAAGATTGTAACGGAGGATATGAACAGTTATTACAATTTCCACGTGAACAAATTAAGTCAGGCTGACAATATTAGTCAGGTACAAAGCGTTTTTATCATGGGTATCGTTAAACAAACCCATTTAATCGTATAATTTTCTAACCCTTTCAATTTAAATATTATGAAAAATAATAAGTTGGTTGGACTTGGATTAGCCATCGTTATCATTATTGGGTACTTTGTTTTAAATCCTGGTAAGCAACCAAAATATTTGGTAAATAAATATCCATTCTCCATTGATGTTTTTAAGCAAGTATCCCTGACAACTTATACGACTGTTTTAAATGAAACGGATAGCACTCCATTGATCACTGCAAGTGGATTAAAATTGGATAGCTTGAATCCAAAAAAACATCGTGTTATTGCTATTAGTAGAGATTTAAAAGAATTATTTTCATTCGGTGATAAGGTAATGCTATCAAATGCAGGAATATATAATGGCATCTGGTTTATTCATGATTTGATGAATAAAAAATGGAAGAACAAAATTGATATTTTGATCAATCCCAACGAACGCCAAATAAGTTTAGAAGGCGTAGTGATCTCTAAGATTTAGCAACACATAGTTTATTTTCTAAGGCTATGTGGTCACAATTTGCGACCACATATGGGCTATTTTAAGGCATGCGGTCACAAATTGTGACCGCATAGGGCAAAAATGGGGGTATGCGGTCACAAATTGTGACCGCATATTTATAAAACGTATTTATACTTAAACCAACTTTAATTTTAATGCCTATTTTAATTGCTAAAATTTTAAAATGACAGAAATTAATTTAATTCAACAAAAAATTCATGAAATAAGGGGCGAAATGGTGATGTTGGATTTTGACCTGGCCTTTCTTTACGAAGTAGACACGAAAACATTAAATCAGGCAGTAAAAAGAAATGAACAAAGGTTCCCCGCAGATTTTATGTTCAGACTTACTCCAAATGAATGGGATAGTATGATATCACAAAATGCGATATCATCGGGGTATAAAAGAAATAAAAGTTTAATACCTTTTGCATTTACGGAGCACGGTGTTGCTATGATTTCAGGGGTTTTGAAAAGTGAGAAAGCTTTAATGATGAATATTTCAATAATAAGAATGTTCATTGAAATGAAAAGAGTGTTACTTAAAAATGCTTCTATTAAAGGGCAGCTTCAAGAAATGAGAGAAAGGATTGGAGAACATGATGTTCAACTAAACAAAATTTATGATACTATTGAACACTTATTGGATCTGACTATTAATAGAGTTAAATGGAATGAAAGAAATAAAATTGGATTTAAGGAAGAAAAGTGATTGCTAAAATTTAGAAATGTAAACGCATGACGTAGTCGTCCATGTAAAAGCCATTGCCAATATCAAATTTAAATTCGAGTTCTTTGACGAAGCCTTCTTTTAAGTAGAAAGTGTAAGCCGTATTTTGTTTGTTGACTTGTAAAAAGAGGGAGGTTGATCCTGCAGCTTTGGCTACTTCAATGGATTTGTTTAATAAAGCTTTGCCAGCGCCAGTGCCCTGCGCAGCGGGAAGCACATAGAGTTTATTTAATTTGTGTGCGCCCTCCTCCGGACTCACCGAACAAAATCCAACTGCATCTAAATCTCCATTATCATTTTGTTTGCTTGCAATATAAAATTCGCAGCCCGTATTCATTTGTTTTTCTAAAGATGCATCACTATACATCCAGTCCAACATAAAATTAATTTGTTCCTGCGATATAATATGTCCATAAGTACTTGGCCAAGTGCGCTCGGAAACGGAACGAATAAAAGCTCGGTCGGATAATCCAGCGCGGGTAATAATTATTTCACTCATTTAAGATGGTCTAATTTGAATGGTTAAATGGGATCAACCTAATTGCGCTAAACTTTCTTCAATCGTTTGTATTCTCGCCAAAGCATCTGCTTTTTTCTTTTGTTCAATAGCTAAAACTTCCGGCTTCGCATTTTGAACAAATTTTTCGTTATCTAGCTTCTTGCTTACACTCACTAAAAATCCTTGTTGGTGTGCTAAATCCTTCAATAAGTTTTCCTTTAAACTGGCAGTATCAATAGCTTGATCTGAAACAATATAAAATTTATCTTTTTCTAAAGCAACTACAATGGAAGCAGCAATGGCACTTGAGGTGTATTGTATATCAAAAGCGTTTATTTGCTTTGCTAATATTTTTTGTATAGTTTGATAAGGGTCATTATTCGATGTTTGAATATGTAGTTCAATCGCATCCTTTGGCTTGATCTGATTTTTATTACGTGCATCACGTAAAGTAGAAATTACATTTTGCAATAATGCACCTGCAGTTAAAACAGCATCGTCTACTTTTGATGTTGGTGTATAAAGTTTAACACATAAGTCCTCGGTCTGCGTTTTTAATGTGTGGTGAATTTCCTCTGTAATGAATGGCATGAAAGGATGTAACAATTGTAAAAGCGCATCATAAAATTCCACCGTTTTTTCATACACCCCTTGATGCATTGGTTGTTCAAAACCTGGTTTTATCCATTCCAAATACCAACTACAAAAATCATCCCATATTAAACCATAAATCGTTTTTAAGGCTTCGCTTAATCTGAAAGTTTTTAGCATCTCATCAACTTCATTTTGCGTACTCGTTAATTTTGCCTGAAACCAATCCATCGCAAATTTGGCATCCTCCGGAATTTCACCTTCCTTATTTTGACGTGCTTCCCACATCTTCAATAATTTAGTGGCATTCCATAATTTGTTATTAAAATTTCTGCCTTGCTCTAAAGTTGATTCGTCAAACAACAAATCATTTCCTGCAGGAGAAGCAATCATAATGCCAAAGCGAACAGCATCAGCGCCGTATTGATCAATCAATCCTAACAAGTCAGGAGAGTTTCCTAAACTTTTACTCATTTTACGTCCTTGCTTATCACGCACAATACCTGTGAAGTAAACATCCTTGAATGGAATTTTACCCATGTATTCTTCCCCAGCCATAATCATTCTCGCTACCCAAAAGAAAATAATTTCAGGCGCTGTAACTAAAGTGCTGGTAGGATAGTAGTAATTAACTTCCGCATTATTTGGATTAGATAACCCTTTAAAAACTTCAAAAGGCCATAACCAGCTACTAAACCAAGTATCCAAACAATCGGCATCCTGTGTTAATTTTTTTCCTTTGGTTTCAGGATGATTCGCATTTACTTCTGCTTCATTGTGTGCAACATAAAAATTGCCTTCTTCATCATACCATGCAGGTATGCGGTGACCCCACCAAAGCTGACGACTAATACACCAATCCTTAATACCTTCCATCCAATGGCGATATAAGTTTTTAAATTTAGCAGGATGAAAACTAATTTCATCTGACATCACTGCTTCTAAAGCAGGCGCCGCTAATTTTTTCATGTCCACCCACCATTGTAAACTTAATCTTGGTTCTACAATGGCATCGGTTCTTTCACTAAAGCCTACTTGATGCGTGTAATCTTCAATCTTCACTAAATTTCCTGCCGCATCTAAATCCTTAGTAATAATTTTTCTTACCTCAATTCTATCCTGTCCAATATATAAACCAGCAGCTTCTGATAAAGTACCATCGTCATTCATGGTATCAATAACTTCCAAATTATATTTTTGGCCTAACATAAAATCGTTCATGTCATGCGCCGGTGTTACTTTTAATGCACCAGTTCCAAATTCAATCTCCACATAATCATCTGCAATAATCGGGATGCGTCTGTTAATTAATGGGACAAAAGCGAATTTGCCTACTAAGTGTTTGTATCTATCATCCTTAGGGTGCACGCAAATTGCTGAGTCACCTAAAATGGTTTCAGGACGAACTGTTGCAATGGTAATATATTCATCACCGGGTATATCTAACTTATAACGTAAGTGATAAATTTTTCCAGCAACTTCCTTGTGTATGACTTCTTCGTCACTTAAAGCAGTTTTCGCGCGTACATCCCAATTGATCATTCTTTTACCGCGATAAATTTTTCCTTTCTTATATAAATCAACAAATACTTTAATAACCGATTCGTAGTAATCTGCATCCATGGTGAATGAAGTGCGCTCCCAATCCAAACTGCACCCCATCTTTCTTAACTGCTGCAAAATGATACCGCCATATTTTTCTTTCCATTCCCATGCATATCCTAAAAATTCATCTCTGGTTAAAGATGATTTTGCAATGCCTCTTTCTCTTAACATCGCAACTACTTTTGCTTCGGTTGCAATGGAAGCATGATCTGTTCCTGGAACCCAACATGGATTAAATCCTTGCATGCGTGCACGACGCACCAAAATATCTTGAATCGTATTATTCAAACAATGCCCCATATGTAACACACCCGTCACATTTGGCGGAGGTATAACAACAGTATATGCTTTTTTATCATTGGGCGTGCTGTGGAAATAGCCACTGTCCACCCAATGTTTGTACCATTTAATTTCAACTTCACCCGGTATGTAATTTTTACTCAATTCCATGCTTTGCTTCTTTACCTATATTGAGCCACAAAAATAAGGAAAAGGGACAAGCAATAAGTTGCTAAAAAATACGACCTTAGCCACTCAATGGAATTTGCAGTAGTAGATATAGAAACCACAGGCAGTACCCCCCAATCGGCGGGGATTACTGAAATTGCTATTGTGATTCACAATGGGGTGGAAGTGACGGGCAAATATGTCACTTTGATTAACCCTAGGCAAAAAATACCCCCTTTTATCGTAAATATGACCGGCATAAGTGATGCCATGGTTGCAAATGCGCCATTATTTGAGGAAGTAGCACCACAGATTTTTAATTTATTGAATGGTCGCATATTTGTGGCGCACAATGTAAGCTTTGACTATTCCTTTGTGCATTATTTGTTAGGGAAATGTGGTTTTCAATGGTCCGCACCTAAATTATGTACCATTAAATTAAGTCGACGCGTTTTCCCAGGATTGGAAAAATATGGCTTGGGTTCCTTGACACGTGATTTAGGCATTCGTATTGAAGGACGTCACCGAGCATGGGGTGATGCAGCTGCAACTGCTCAAGTATTAACCATGGCGATTGAAAAAGAAGGGATGAAACCCATTCATAGCTTGTTGGCGAAAAAAGAACCAAGGAAAAAAATAGTACCGCCCTTTAATGAAATACCGAATGATCGGTCAGATGCCGAAGATTAATTTAATAATCTTTATGGGTGAATTTTAATATTCTGCAGTAATGCCAGTGTAATTATGCGGGGTAATTGCTTTTAATTCTTTTTTGATGGTTGCATTTACTTTTAAGCCGTCAATAAATTTATGCATTAGTTTTTTATCAATCTTATTATTACCTCTTGTTAAATCCTTTAAAGCCTCGTAAGGATTAGGGTAATTTTCGCGCCGTAAAATTGTTTGAATTGCTTCCGCCACAACTGCCCAATTATTTTCCAAATCGGCCTGCATTTTTTCTTCGTTCAAAATTAATTTGCTCAAACCTTTCTCTAAAGAATTTAAGGCGATGGTAATATGCCCTGCAGGCACCCCCACATTTCTTAAAACAGTAGAGTCGGTTAAGTCTCTTTGTAAACGACTGATAGGAAGCTTTGCTGCCAAATGTTCTAGTACTGCATTTGCCATGCCTAAATTACCTTCGGCATTTTCAAAATCAATTGGATTTACTTTATGTGGCATAGCGCTTGATCCAACTTCACCTTTTTTAGTTTGTTGTTTAAAATAATCCATGGAGATATAGGTCCAGATATCACGGCTTAAATCAATCAATATATTATTTAAACGTTTTAATGTGTCACATTGCGCAGCAAAATGATCGTAGTGCTCAATTTG
>CAIWBA010000070.1 GCA_903910765.1 uncultured Bacteroidota bacterium | reverse complement strand
CTTTGTGTTGCGATAATTAAATGTATCCCCACCGCACGTGCTAACTGGGCCAAACGCGCAATTGGCATTTCAACTTCCTTACCCGCAGTCATAATCAAATCCGCAAACTCATCTACGACTAATACAATGAATGGTAAATATTGATGTCCCTTTTCAGGATTTAATTTTCGTGCAGTAAACTTCTCATTATATTCTTTGATATTTCTACAACCTGCTTCTTTTAATAAATCATAACGATTATCCATTTCAATACACAATGCATTTAAGGTACTGATTACTTTTTTGGTATCCGTAATAATTGCATCTTCCTCCCCTGGTAGTTTTGCTAAAAAATGTTTTTCAATGACACGGTACAAGCTCAACTCTACTTTCTTAGGATCTACCAACACAAACTTTAATTGTGAAGGGTGTTTCTTATATAATAGAGAAACTAAAATTGCATTTAAACCCACCGACTTACCTTGACCGGTTGCCCCCGCCATTAATAAATGCGGCATGCTTGCTAAATCCACAATGAAATTTTCATTGTCAATTTTTTTACCAATTGCAATTGGAAGCGAGTATTGACTGGTTTGGAATTTCTCACTCGCCAATAATGTTTTCATACTCACCACGGACTTTCGAATATTGGGCACTTCAATACCAATGGTCCCCTTTCCAGGAATGGGTGCGATAATACGTATCCCTAATGCAGCTAAACTTAATGCAATATCATCCTCTAAGTTTTTAATACGGCTAATACGAACACCAGGTGCAGGAACAATTTCATACAAAGTCACTGTAGGTCCTACAGTGGCTGCAATACGTTGAATTGAAATATCGTAATTTTTTAAAGTTGCAATAATTTGATTCTTGTGCGTTTCCAATTCTTCTGGATCCTGTACAATTTTTTCACTACCATGCGTCTCTAATAAATTAATATTAGGATACTTATAATTTTTTAAATCAAGGGTTGCATCATACTTGGTAGCTAAACTACCAATAGCTGCTGCAGGAATGACCACTTCTTCAGCACCTTCTTTTATTTCTAAATCCAAATCCTCCAACAACTCCCCATCAAAATTCGCAATATTCTTTTTTGTGGGGACTACTTCAACAATGGGCGCCAATTCCGGAATTTCTTCCTCTTCAATTAAAGTAGGTTCCAATTCGGCGATGTTCGTATTTTTTTCTTCTTCTAAAGATAACTCATCAATAAAAAGCTTTCCTCCATCACCAATATCAGTAGGTATCAAATTACCATCTGCATCTTTATTTTCCTTAAGCTTATTCCCCCCTGGGTTTTGCAAGGTGGCAGCTTGATTTAAATCCCATTCTTGCTTAACAGCTTCCTCGTTGTCTTCACTTATAAATGTTTCCTCCTTTTTCTTAGGTAGTAAAAAACTTAAATTAGGTACATTAAAGCTTGGGTTAAACCGCCATATAAAATAACTAAATCCCGCAACGAATAAAATGGCACCTGTACCAAAACTACCTACCCACTTTATTAACCAACTACTACTATATTCTCCCAATGCACCACCCCATGAAAATGCAGCTTGTGCAGACACAAAAGCAAAACAGGTACTTAAAACCAATAAGCCAATAATTACATAACGAACATTACGCCATAAACTAAAAATTGGTTTGGTAAAAAATAAATTAACCCCTAATACAAAAAAGAAAGTACAAAATAAATAAGCGGCTACTCCAAATCCATTAAACATGATTTGGTAAGCAATAAAAGCACCCAGATACCCTAATAAATTATTTACTTTAACATCATTCGTTGAAAATAATTGAGTTCGCCATAACTGCACCATATCTTGGTCTTCCTGCCAAGTAAATAAATAGGAGGTAAAAGCGACAAATAGAAATATGGCAATAAGCAAACAAATGGCCCCTACTATTTTTGAAGTTCGTTCATCTTTTACTACTTCTGTAACTGTGACGGAGGCCTCCTTATCTGGATTTAAGATAGGAGAATTAACGGTGGGTTCTTTTTTGCTTTTAAGCGTATTTGCCATGATAACAAATATAAGTTATCTGTATAGGACGAAAAAGGAATTTGAACAAATGTGTAAAATTGGAAATAGTATAGGCTACTTATCCACTTTATTTAAAATAACTACCCTGATCCAACTTATCCAGCCCAACATAAAAAATAAGCCTCCGATGGGTGTAATGGGGCCTAAAATTGACAGGCTTTCTAATTTTATCAATGATTGCAATGCTAATAAATACAAGGACCCGCTAAAACAAAACACCCCAATAATGAAAAAATTTGCTGCCCTGCGAATCCCCTTTTTTACCCCAGCCAATGCTTGATTTTGGCTTGCATAAAGCGCTAACATGATCAGGCCCGCGCCATGCATAAATTGATACCTAACCCCAGTTTCAAATGTTACTAAGTGGTCGCTTGCAATCAAGGACTTTAAAGCATGCGCCCCAAATGCCCCTAAGATAATGGAAAGTAATGCGCAACACAATCCCCAAATCAATATATTACGATGCATGTTTCATTATAATTTTTTTCAATTCCGATTCGTTAATTTGGGTTGAGGTTACGCGATAATTTGCTTGCTGATAAAATGAAAATCGGTTCACTAATTGTTCTTCTAAAAATGCAGCAATTTGCTGTTCATTTAATTTTGCAATCAAAGGGCGATGTTCTTTTTCTGTGATTAATCGTTGTACCAAAACCTCCACAGATTCATCCAACCATATAACGATGCCCTCTTTTTTCATCCACTGAATATTTTCATTAAAACATGGCGCGCCACCACCTGTTGCTAAAACATACTTTTTCTTTTCCTTGAACCACTTCAAAAGCTTTGTTTCCGTTTTTCTAAAATATTCCTCCCCGTCTTCTGCAAATATTTCTGCAATTGTTTTTTCCTCATTCATTTCAATCAACGCATCCAAATCATACCCTGCTGACTTAATCCATTTGGACATTTTTTTAGCCCAATACGATTTTCCAGCACCCATCAACCCAATTAAAAAAATCTTCTCCGCAGCCATCTTTATTTTATATTAATTATTTAAACGCATTAAATCCTGTAATATCCATTCCTGTAATCAATAAATGAATATCATGTGTGCCCTCATAAGTAATTACACTTTCCAGGTTCATCATATGTCGCATGATCGAAAATTCACCCGTGATACCCATCCCGCCTAAAACCTGTCTTGCATCTCGCACAATATTCACTGCCATCTCACAACTATTGCGTTTGGCCATACTTATTTGTTGCGGTGTTGCACGACCTTCATTCATTAATACACCAATGCGCCAAACCATGAGTTGGGCTTTGGTGATTTCAGTAATCATTTCCGCTAATTTTTTTTGCTGCAACTGAAAAGCCCCAATGGGTTTGCCAAATTGAATTCGTTCCTGACTATACTTTAGAGCGGTATAATAACAATCCATCGCAGCCCCTAAAGCACCCCAAGCAATACCATAGCGTGCTTTAGTTAAACAACTTAAAGGCCCTTTTAAACCTTTGATATTAGGAAGTATATTTTGTTTCGGCACACGCACATGATCAAAAACTAATTCACCAGTAGCACTTGCACGCAAACTCCATTTATCATGGATCGTTGGGGTTGTAAATCCTTCCATGCCACGCTCCACAATCAATCCCACAATTTCACCTTGTTCATCCTTAGCCCACACCACAGCAATATCTGCAAGTGGTGAATTGCTAATCCACATCTTTGCACCATTCAAAATCACATGATCCCCATCTTCTTTGATATTGGTAATCATACTTAATGGATCAGAACCATAATCTGGCTCTGTTAAACCAAAACAACCCAACCATTCCCCGGTCGCCAACTTTGGTAAATATTTTTTCTTTTGTGCTTCATCTCCATATGCAAAAATTGGATACATCACTAAGGAACCTTGCACACTTGCCACACTTCGTACCCCACTATCTCCTCGCTCTAATTCCTGCATCATTAAACCATAACTGATATAATCTAATCCGCCGCCACCATATTCCGTTGGAATGGTTGGACCAAAACATCCAAGCGCCCCTAATTGTTTTACAATTTGTACTGGAAACTCAGCACGTTGTGCATAGTCCTCAATGATGGGTGAAATTTCTTTTTTTACATAATCACGAACGGCCTTTCTGACCATGCGTTGTTCTTCATTTAACAACTCATCTAATTGCAAATAATCAGGTGATTCAAATAAATCGGCGCGTACTGCCATGATTAATAAATTTACTTAGTGATTCTGTTTTGTAAAGTTACTTTAAACTACTTATGAGGCAGCTAATAAAATTTTCATTTCGTTGGCATATTGATGAGCGGCAATGGCTGCTTTTTCAGCAAAATCATTTCCATTACTTGCAAAAATAACTGCCCTACTTGCATTGACTAATAAGCCCACCGAATCATTGATTCCAAATTTTGTCACGTCGGCCAAACTACCGCCTTGCGCGCCAACACCAGGCACGAGTAAAAAATGATTAGGAATTATTTTTCTGATGCTTTCTAAATCAGATGCCTTTGTTGCACCCACCACAAACATCATTTGTTCAGGCGTGCCCCAACTGGATACTTGTTCCAAAACTGATTCATATAAAAATTGTCCGTTGGCTAATTTTTGTTGTTGAAAATTTTGACTTCCGGCATTCGAGGTTAATCCCAACACAATGGTGAACTTATTCGTATATGCTAAAAAAGGATCCACACTATCCCGACCCATATAAGGCGCTACCGTAATGGCATCAAATGGTAAAACTTCAAAAAATGTTTTTGCATATTGTGCTGATGTGTTTCCAATATCTCCTCTTTTAGCATCAGCAATAGTGAAATGTGTTTTTGGAATATGTGCCAAGCTTTCCTCCATGGCTTCCCAACCCTTCACCCCCTGTGATTCATAAAAGGCAGTGTTAATTTTATATCCAACGCAATAAGGTGCAGTTGCATCAATAATGGCTTTATTAAAAGCAATCATCCCCTTTTCATTTTTAGGTAACCCCGCAGGTAATTTTTCAATATCCGTATCTAACCCAACACATAAATAAGAATTTTTTAATTTTATCTGTTCAACCAATTCCTTTTTAGTCATAAATTTATTTTAATCTATTGAATACTTAATTCATTTTTACAAAAACCTGGTAGCCCCATGCAGGCAATGCGAGTCGTTTAATTTTGTTAAAATTTTTACCCGAAAAAAGTTCTTTATAATTACTCGCCGGTTCATTTAAATCCAAATCAACTACTTGATCCTTATTGGATAAATTTAACAAGACCACTACTTTATCATTTTCAAATACACGTTGGTAAGCCATAATTGCTTTTGGATTATTTACAGCCAACCTTTTAAATTGCGCCTGTTCACGAAATGCCTTGTTGGTATTTCTTAATTGTAATAAAGCGGTATAGAAAGGTGCACGTTCGTATTTACTAAATTGAATGGGATCCTTCTCAAAAAATTGGAGCGCCTTTAACACGGGTTCCTCCTGCCCACTGTAAATAAGTGGCATGGTGCGATTATAAGTAAGTGCTAACACAGCAAAGGGTGCATGTACTTTACCTGGCATCGTTTCATAGTCCGCTTTGTTCCATGAATTCTCATCATGATTACTCGTGAAATACAATCGCCAAGCTCCTTTCATAAAGCTGGTATCAATCGTGTTAAAAATAGTATCTAAATAAGTAACATCCTTCTTACCTGCAGCCACTTCCTTGACCACATTATATTCTCTCCAAGTATAAGTTGCATCAAACCCCGCATTGTGTAAAGCAGCATCATCAGCTTCCGCTAAAAAGAATAAAGGCCTAATTGATTTTAAATCGTTTAAGCACCTGGTCCAAAATGTGTTGGGAACACCCCAAGCAACATCTACCCTGAAGCCATCAATTTTTGTTTTGTTGACCCAAAATTTCAAGGTATTGATCATGCTATCTTGCATTTCCCTATTTTCAAAATTCAATTCACGTGTGTCGGACCAGTCAGCGGTATACGTCGGTTTCCCTGTGCTATCTTTTTCATAAAAATCAGGATGGGTTGTTAACCATGGATGATCAGCGCCACTATGATTAGGCACATAATCAATAATCACTTTCATCCCTAATGCATGTGCTTGCTTGATCAAATTATTAAAATCATTCATAGTCCCAAACTCGGGGTTCACGGAAGTGTAATCTGCAACAGCATAATAGGAACCCAAAGTTCCTTTGCGACCAAATGTAGAAATTGGCTGAATAGGCATTAACCAAAGTGTTTGCACCCCCATCTTTTTTAATCTTGGGATATGCTTTACAAATGCATTAAATGTTCCTTCAGGGGTATATTGGCGAATATTGACTTCATAAATATTGCCTTGTTGCATAAATGAGGGATGCTTTTGCTGGGCAAATGATTGTAATCCAAAAAACACAGCGGCTAACAAAAATATTTTTTTCATACGCTTCCTTCTTTTATTATATTCAAAATTAATATAAACCCCCCAAGATGCCAATTAAACAAGTTAATCCGACCCTAAATTTTCCATAATTGACTTACCTTTGCATATGATTAAAAAGCTGTTCACCTTAGTTTTTGCAAGTATATGCCTATTGAGTTGCCAACAACAACCGGATTTTGAAATAGCCACCAGCCCCTTGGATGGCGGTCGCTATTTTATTGAGAGCTGCTTACAAGGGGAATTTAAGAAAGCAAAATTTTACCTTATTTCCGATAGCGCGAACCAAGGTCATTTTGAACAAATCACTAAAAACTATTACGCACTTGATAAGGAAGGTAGACAACAACTTAGACAAGCCTCCATCCAGATCAACGAGATTAGTGCCATTGATACTTCAAATTCAGTGATAAACTATCAAAATTCCTTTGAAAAAGTGGCGCATAAATTAAAAGTGATACAAACCAAAGAAGGCTGGAAAGTGGATCTTAAATATTCCTATACCCCAGAACTTTAATCAACAACCACTGTATTACAATTGACAT
>CAIWBA010000069.1 GCA_903910765.1 uncultured Bacteroidota bacterium | reverse complement strand
TGCATTAGCGAAGGATCGTCAAGGATTTGTTGAAAGTGATTTATTTAGGACATTTATATTTATAGTATTCGCATTCGTATTCATTTTCTTGTACTTCAAAAAAACCATCCACCAATCTTTATTCATAGCGGCTATTGGTATCATTACCATGATTGATTTGTTTCAAGTCAATGTAAAATATTTAAAACCGGAGAACTATGTTGAAGCCGCTGAAAATGATAATACATTTGCAGAATCCCCTCTTGATATTGCGTTGAAAAGAGATGCATCTAACTATCGTGTATTGGATATGAGGGGCGGTATTCAAAATGCATTCAATGGTGGCGCCTTAGTCGCCTACCATCACAATACCGTGGGTGGATATAACCCTGCTAAACTAAGTATCTACCAAGATTTAATCGAAAACCAATGGTATAAGTTCCCCAATTGTTTGCCTGTGTTAAACATGATGAATACCAAATACGTAATTACTGGAAATATCGCCACTGATACTATCGCAAATCCAGAAGCTTTAGGCAATGTATGGTTTATCAAAGGTATTGAATATAAAAAAGGACCCGCCGAAGTCATGAGCAGCTTAAGTAATTTTAATCCAAAGGATACAGCTATCATCGAGGAAAAAGATAAATTAAATGAACTAACCGCGATCACTTATGATAGCGCTGCTACTATTAATTTAGTTGACAACAAAAATGATATCGTTACTTATAGTTCCAATGCAAGTCAAAAACAATTTGCCGTATTTAGCGAAGTGTATTATAAGTTAGGATGGAAAGCATATATCGACGAAGTTGAATCACCCATCATTAAAACAAATTATGTTTTAAGAGGCTTAGTGATCCCAGCTGGTAAACACAATATTCGTTTCGAGTTCAAGCCAAGCTCCATTACAATGGCGCAAAGAGCATCTGCCTTTGCTTCCATCATCTTATGGGGATTGATTATTGGATTAATCATTAAATCATTCAAGAAAGAAAATTCACTTTCTTAAAAGTTAATTCGCCTGAATGATATTATCAATTATTATATGTAGTTACAACAGAGCAAGCTATATTAGCGATGCATTGACAAGTTTGTATTGTCAATCAGCTGAGCTTAATGCATTCGAAGTAATTATTGTAGATAATAATTCAACAGACAATACCAAGGAATTATACGCAGCGTGGAGGCAAACAAACACAAACGGACAGTTTACTTTTATCAGCGAAACAAAACAAGGTGCCTCTTTTGCACGCAATACAGGTGCTACTATTGCCAAAGGTGAATGGGTTTGTTTTATGGATGATGATGCAGTGGCTACCCCTAATTATGTTGAAAATATTTTAAAACATATCCAAGATAAACCGGATGCAGTAGGTTTTGGTGGACGAATCATTCCAAAATATATTCCATCCGAACCTAAATGGATGAGTTACTACGTTTCCTCCCTTGTAGGCAATTTTAACTATGCTCCTATCGCCTGCGCTTTTGAAAATGGGAAGTACCCACTTGAATCAAATATGATCGTAAAAAAATCAGTGTACGACCAAATTGGCGGCTTTAATGTGAATTTACCTGGTGTAGTTGGCACTTTAAGAATTGGTGGTGAAGGAAAGGAATTATTTTATAAAATACTTGCACTAGGTCATATTATTTATTACGACCCAGCTATTTGTGTGCATCATGTTGTGGAGGTGAAAAAATTGACCTCGGAATATATGTACCGCGTAGCTAGCGGTATTGGTCGTGGTGAAAAAACTAGAACCTCCGCAATTTCAAAAACCGCTTATTTGATAAAAGTAATGGAGTATTTTTTAAAATTAGGAGCAGCTATAATATTAGGATTCAAATATGCCTTACAGTTTACACCAAGTAAAATATGGCCGATAATAAAATTTAGGATTGACGCATTAAAAGGACTCTTAGGATAACATAATATAAACGATAATATAATGAACGAGCTTAGAGATTATTTTGAACACAATGAAAAAAGATTGATTAATAAATTTGATCATTATTTTGATGTGTATGATAGATACTTTAATCAATATAGAAATAAAAAAATAACAATTGTTGAAATTGGTGTTTACCAAGGTGGGAGTCTTCAAATGTGGCGAAAATATTTTGGCCCAGAAGCGACTATTTGGGGAATTGATATTGATCCAAGATGCAAGCAACTAGAAGATGAAAATACCCATATACTCATTGGCTCACAAGAGGATCGACATTTTCTTAGATCAATCATCGACAAGATTGGACCCATCGATATTTTAATTGATGATGGCGGGCATACCCAGGACCAACAAATCGTATCCTTTGAAGAATTATACAAGCATATCAATATCGGTGGTATTTATTTATGCGAGGATGTGCATACTTCCTATATGAATGCATACGGTGGTGGTCATAAAAGAAATGGCACATTTATTGAATATACTAAATCGTTAATTGATCAATTAAACGCGCATTATACAGAACAACCCAATTTTGTGGTGGATGATTTTACCAAAACTACCAATACAATACATTATTATGATAGTATTGTTTTATTTGAGAAAAGAGCAATGGTAAAACCAAGTTCTAAAATGACTGGTCAGTGGTCATTTGAATACGATAAATCAAAAAAGACTTTTGCAGAAAAATTTAAATTTCACCTTTTAGTTAGGACGAATAAAGTGTTACAAACTTTAAAATTAAAAGGCATTTTTATAGACGAAATGCTACGACTAAGCAGCAAAGGTTAGTTTTACCTTTTACCCATGCTATTGAAACAAAAGGCAAAAAAACCTTTTATGACATTTATATAAACTTTCGCTAATTGCGGATGGTAAATTAAATCGTTTTTTAAAATTTTCATACACCTAATTACATCCTTTTTCATTTCTGGACTTAATCCCTTGTGTTTAAACAAAAGTGTGAGTCCATTTCTAGTGATATAAAACGCCCTTACTGGTGCATGAATGATGCGTAATGATTTTTTTAATGTTACTACTGATCTTCCAGAAACCAAATCACCGATGGCATGATTCAACAGAATATTAGAAAACATTAAATTAATAAACCCGGCTTGGATCACCCGGTATGAAAATTCCGCGTCTACAAAATCGATAAATAAGCCCTCATTAAAATTCCCTACTTTTTTTACTAATGACAAATTTAAAATGGAACCTGAAGTAATTAAGGTAAGCGCTTCTTGCGGCGCTTCGCTTGGAATTGTAATATTGGGCTGACAGTTAATACCGAATTGCGCAACATTTGTAAAATCGCCTTTTTGAATCAATGACTTGTACTTTTCAAAATCATCCGGCTTAAAAGAGGAGTCCTGATCCATGGTCAACAAATAATCATACTGATTTTGAGTTGCAAGTGCCACTGCTTGATTCAGGCGTTTCGCAATCCCCTCATTTGAATTAAAAAAATGATATTTTATATTTGGGTGTAGCCCATGCAAGGCTGCTTCAATACCTGGCGTTTGGGTTTCAGTGTTATCGTAAATATAGAGTTGCTTAAGTCCAGAAGCATAAGTGTTGACATTAGCAGATAACTGCTTTATATCAGGATGATATAATATAACAACCCCGGCAATGTTCATCCCACAATTCATTTAGTGTAACCAAATTTAAGCCAATTACATAAAACCGCCTTCTTTTACCTAGTAAAAATTGAATATGTTTAAATTTTAACTATAAATATTTATCTTGTAGATGCTATGAGCGGTAAAATAAATCATTATTCAATAATCATTCCATTCAAAACGGGAAAGCAATATCTAATTGATTGCTTGCAGTCAGTTTTGGCACAGGACTATCCACACTTTGAAATAATTGTTTTAGCTGATATTACCAGTAATACGGATGATGCATTACATGCAATAAAGGATTTAAATAACCCAAAAATTTCTGTCCAACTTTCTGATAAAAATTTGGATATTTTGCAAAATTGGGGACGCATCAAAGACCTTGATAAAAAAGAGTACATGACCATTTTAGGTTATGATGATATTTTAAGTAAAGGATTTTTAACCTGCATTAATAACTTAATTAATACATATCCCGAAGCAAGTTTGTATCATACCCATTTTAACTACATTAATAGCAATAGCGAAACCATAAAAAAATGTCAGTCACTACCTACCCAAATGACCGCCTCAGATTATTTGGAGTATACTTTAAAAGAGACCATTGATATTATGGCTACTGGCTATGTTTTCAAATCCAAGGATTACGATGCTATTGGAGGCATCCCTACTATTTATCCTAATTTGATATATGCAGATGCACAACTATGGATTGCCCTTACTAAAAAAAGTTACTTAGTCGTGGATCCAGCTATCCAATTTTCATTTCGCATTCACCCTTCTGTAACTAAAACATCAAAAGATAAAATTTTACTTGATGCTTTTATTATTTTCCTAGCTTATTTAAAAGAATTAAAAAAAGAAACGACTAGCTTTGAATTAACCATACAATCCTACCTTACCACTTTTGCAGAAAGTACCACAAAAGCAATGGCACATAGGCTATTACGCACGCCAAAAAATAATAGACAAGAATTAACAATCGATAAAGTTTGTGACGAAATTGAAGAAAAATGCGTAGAAATGGATATACCCTACGCCCCATTCAAAATTAAGTCCATTCAAATAGCCCGATTTATTGAAACAACCCCATTACTCAATGAACTGTTTCTGCTTTTTAAAAAAATTTACAAAAAGCCAGTGTTGTAAAATATTACTTTAAATTATTTGCTTTTATAGCATATAAAAACTTTCCGAAACTAGATTCTAATAGATAGTACAATAGGCGTAATCTAAATTGCCAAATACGCGCAGCAATCGAATATCCAAAGTAGGATTCATATACTTTCGTGTTTTCCTTAATTGCGTTTATGTATTGATGGGTACTTATACCAGAATCATCAAACTTTATTAAAGTTTCATTGATATATTCATAGGTTTCTTCTTTTAATCTGCACATCAAATCATAATCCATTGCAATTTTTATATCCACTGAAAATTGGCCTACACGCGCATATACTTCTTTCCTTACAAACCAAGTAGGATGAGAGACAGCGCGCATGCCTTTATATAATTGGTTAGGGTCAAATGGAACGCCAATATTTACCCAAATTCCGCCGCGCTTCATATATATATTACCACTCGTCCACTGCGTTTCCGGGTATTGCTTATAAAAATTCACCACTTTTTCTATGACTGAATTTGAATAGTAAACATCCGCCGAATTTAAAAGATGGATGATCGATCCAGATACCAAATTTATTCCTTTATTAAAGGCATCTGAAATACCCTTATCTTTTTCACAAATCCATTTACGGTATACCGGCTGTGGGGAGTTATTTAACCAATCTGAAATTTCATTATTGCTTGACCCATCCACTATATAATGTTCATGGGGAGGAATTGACTGACTATCCACTGAATTGCAGGTTTGCTGCAGTTCCTTTAAGTTATTAAAACAAATAGTTATGACCGACAATTGTTCCATATGGTAAAAATAAGCCCATTTCATTACATATTTACTTTTACCACATTTACAATATATTTGTAGTATGGGGATTATTCAAAAACAAGGGGTTAAATCATCATTCTTTATCATGATGGGCTTTTTAATTGGAGCCGTTAATCTTTTGGTATTATTCCCCATGTTCTTCTCTAAAAATGACCAAGGTCTGGTTAGGGCCATGTTAGATATTGGGGCCACGCTTTCCGTATTTTGCACGCTTGGAACCTTGCCTGTGATTTATAAATTTTATCCCTTTTATAATCACTATTTAGGCCCTAAAAAAAACGAGCTTCCCTTTATCACCTTAATCATTAATTTAATTGGCTTTAGTTTACTACTCATCATTGGATGGCAACAAAAGGATTTTATCATTCGAAAATTGGGAAAATCCCCCAGCTTAGGGCAGTATTTTAATTATGTATATCCTTATACCTTTTTCTTATTAATTTTTTATTGGCTAGAGGCTTTTGCCTGGGGTTTAAGAAAAGGTGTTTATTCCAATTTTTTAAGAGAAACATTAATTCGTATTTTAACAACCCTACTTATTATTGCTTTTGGATTAAAATATATTGACCTTGTTGGCTTTTTAACCTTATTTAGTTTATTGTATGTAATACCTAGTTTACTACTATTAATTAACTTAATTCAATCGAAACAATTTTCATTTAAAAGTTTACAAATTAGCAATGTCACCAAGCGACTTAAAGGAAAAATGTTCAGCTTTGCATTATTCGTTTTTGCAGGACAGTTTTTTAATTTACTTGCGCGCACCAATGATACTTTTATGATTGTGGGATTGAGAGGATTAAGTGATGCAAGTATTTTTGCGATTGCTACTTACGTTTCAGCTATTTTGGAAATACCCCAACGCAGCTTGAATTCAATCAGCATACCTGTATTAGCCACTTCCTGGAAGAACAAAGATTTTGCGAACATCAAACATGTATATCATAAAAGCGTATCTAACTTATTAGCCATAGGGCTATTATTGTTTGGGCTGATTTGGTTAAACACCGACAACTTAGTTGCATTCTTAAACTGGGTCAGTAACAAGGAAGCGGGCGGATACGATGCAATTGGTAAACTTATTTTCATTTTAGGCTTAGCCAAATTAATTGATTTAGCGACAGGCGTGAATAGCCAAATCATTGGCACTTCTAATTTTTGGAAGTTTGATTTTTACACCAACTTATTCTACATCCTTTTATCCCTTCCACTGAACTACTATTTAATAAAAAATTACAACTTGGAAGGACTTGCTTATTCTAATTTAATAGCACTCACCTTGTATAACAGTATTCGATTCCTATTCTTATACAAAAAATTCAAATTACAACCCTATACTTATAAGCATGGGCTATTTTTATTATTGAGTATTGGATTGATATTATTGGTGCACCAAATTCCAACTGCAAATAATATCCTATCTAATATTTTGTTGCAATCCGCAGTTTTTGGATTCAGCTTTTATTTATTGGTTTCATGGATCAACCCTGCACCTGAAGCACTTGAAATAGTGAACAACTTTTTCAAAGAGAAATTACCTGCAATTTTTAGAAAAAAATAAATGAACTACATTTTTTGCG
>CAIWBA010000068.1 GCA_903910765.1 uncultured Bacteroidota bacterium | reverse complement strand
GGCCCCATTTTCCTCAGGACCATACACTGGAAAACCATCTAATAAAAATCCCAATAAGGATGATTTTGTCACTTTAACTGTTGTTAAATAAAGTGGCTCCACATGATAATGATATTGACCAGTGGGTGCAGGGTGACCCCAATAGCGATCAAAGGAAACAACCTCCCCTGTTAATGGTTGATTGGGTCCAGCATACTGATTAAAAAAAGGAACCCCATTCAATGAAACACCAATGGCGCCTAATTGTGTAGCCATATGATTCGTGGCCACTTTAGGGTCAATGGGAATTTTAAAAACGTAAGATTTTTCAGCAATTGAATTTGGATTTTTTACAAAGTTATACCCGCCAAAAGTAGCACCTGAAAAATTATCGTATAAAGCATTCGAAGTTGCGTAATAGGAACTTTTATGATCAGGCGCACCATTTGATTTTATGGTAATATACGTGCCATCGGAAGTGATACTGGTTGCACCATATATTTTTTTATATACATCAGGTACGGTGCCACTCACTATTGGCGTAGTAGTTGTCGTCGTACTTGTTGTTGAACTTTTTGAACAAGCAGCTGCTAAAAAGCTTAACATTAAAAGATATATTATTTTAATTCTCATAGGGGAAGGTTTAACGAATTGGATGTGAAAATAACGATAAGGTTTAAATGAAGTGTAAATTTTAACAAATTAGTATAACTGCTTTTATGATTTGTACATGAACAATTATATATTGGATGATTTGAAATAGCAAATCCTTCGGAACAATAAATATTTTCAATACACTATTGCAGTAAAAGTATAATTACCCATAATCATGAAACAGAATTATTCTTAAACCAAAACACCCCGTATCCAAATGGAACGGGGTGGTCAATTATGATGAAAGTTGGTTTTTACCAACCGCTAATCGCTAGTATTTCCTTGGTGTGATCCTTGGTATCTGGCTTTTCAATAATAAAGCGCACCATTCCAGCTTCGTCAATTAAAAATGTGGTTCTTGTTGTGCCCATATAAGTACGGCCCATGAACTTTTTTTGACCCCATAAATTGTATTTATCTACAATTTTTTTGTCCTCATCTGCTATTAAAGAAAATGGTAAATCGTACTTTTCGATGAATTTTTCATGAGATTTAACTGAATCTACACTCACTCCTAACACTTGTAAGCCCTTCTTAAGCAATGCTTTATAGTTATCGCGTAAATTACATGCTTGTGCTGTACATCCTGGTGTGTCATCCTTTGGGTAAAAGTATAAAACGAGCTTTTTGCCCTTAAAATCGGCGATGGATACCGTGTTGCCGTGTTGGTCAACACCTTTAAACTGAGGCGCTTTAGCCCCTTCTTTGATAACTGCCATAAACTTGAATTGGCTGTGAAGGTAGCATTTAAAAAGGACAAAAATGTTTAGGGTGTAAAAGGGGACAAATTCCGGTAAAATTTTGTAGTTTTGCGCAATTTATATTTTTGTAGCCATGCCCAAAGACACATCCATCAAAACCGTATTAATTGTAGGTTCTGGACCCATTATTATTGGTCAAGCCTGCGAATTTGATTACTCTGGCTCACAAGCCGCAAGGTCATTGAAAGAAGAGGGAATTAAAGTGATCTTAATCAATAGTAACCCAGCTACGATCATGACCGACCCAATGATGGCGGATAAGGTTTATCTATTGCCATTAAATGTGGAAAG
>CAIWBA010000067.1 GCA_903910765.1 uncultured Bacteroidota bacterium | reverse complement strand
GAATATATGTCAGCCGTTTTAAACCATGCGGGCAGTATTGATAAAATTACCTTCTTCATGGAAGAATGTAAAAGAATGACGATTAAAGTGTTGGGTCCTGATATCAATGAATCACTCAATGGTTTTTCAGTTAATAAGAATGGAGAAATTAGATTTGGCTTAGGTGGATTAAAAGGTGTGGGTGAAGCCGCCATTGAAACCATTATTACCGAAAGAAATAAAGCAGGCCATTTTAAAGATATGGTTGATTTTATCAAACGCGTATTATCACGATCTGTCAATAAAAAATCATTAGAAAGCTTGGCTTACTCTGGCACTTTTGATTGTTTCCCTGAATACCACAGAGCACAATTTTTCCATGTTGCTGATGGTGATAGAACCAACGGACTTGAAAAATTAATTAATTACGCACAAGCCCTACAAAACGTAAATGCAGGTACAACGAATACTTTATTTGGCGATTTACCTTCGGCCATGCAAGTACCTGTTCCTAAAATAACCGTATGTGAGGAATGGACTTTAACTGAAAAGCTGGATCACGAAAAGGATATTACCGGAATGTTTATGAGTGGGCATCCTTTGGATCATTTTAGCTTTGAAATGCGACATTATCAATTTACACCAATTAATGATTTTAATGAGGTAAGGGATACTTTGTCAGTGAATTTAAATCAGTTAGGTCGAAATTTTAAACTTGCTGGTTTGGTGACAGAGGTACAACATCGGATGACCAAAACAGGCAAAAACTTTGGCTCCTTTGTTATTGAAGATTTTACGGGTAAAACAGATTTCATTTTATGGAGCGAGGATTATATTAAATTTCAAAACTACTTGGAAGTAGGTCAAAAGATATTTTTAACTGGGAGCTTTAGAAATAGATACAATCAGCCCAATGCCTTTGAATTTAAAATCACCAATATGTCCTTATTGGAAACCGTGAAGCAAAACCAAACGAGGTCCATTGAAATAAGCATGCACCCTTCCAAGCTTGACCAAGAGATTTTAGAATTTGTTGAAAAGAATTTAAAACAGAACCCAGGTCGCGCTTCCTTAAAATTCAACTTTGTTGAACCCAAGGAACAATTGGTGGCTAGTGTGCGTACCTATGAAAAGGGATTTTTGATGAATGATGATATGGTTTCCTTTCTGGACAAGCATCCCGACTTATCCGTATTAGTGAACCTGGTTTAAGCAACTGCCTTAACAGGTAATTACATGACGCCCTGTCGGTAAAATTTGTCCCCAATATTTTTTTATAAAGTGGAAAAGTCAAATGGGCAGTTATTAAATATTGGAACTATTTTTGAAGGAATATAATAAACAACCCAATTAAAATATATAATTATGGCATTAGAATTTACAGATGCGAATTTTCAGAAAGACGTCATGGAAAGTGATAAACTTACAGTCATAGATTTTTGGGCAGAATGGTGTGGTCCTTGTCGTGCCATTGGGCCAGTTATTGAAGAATTAGCTGTGCAATATGAAGGAAAAGTAAATATCGGAAAAGTAAATGTGGATGTTAATCCTAACTTAAGTATGAACTTTGGTATTACGTCCATCCCAGCGATCTTATTTGTTAAAGGCGGCGAAGTGGTTGACAAGCAAATTGGAGCAGTACCTAAAGCAGTTTTAGACAAAAAAATTCAAGCGCATTTATAATTTTATCATTGTATACCAATGGTATTCATATAAAATCCCATCCTGGACACTCGGGATGGGATTTTTGTTTATCTTAGGAATCTAAAATCAAACTATGGAACGATTTCAAGGCATTATAGGGATCATTGTTATCATCATCATTGCCTATCTATTTTCAAATAACAAAAGCAAAATCAATTATCGCTTGGTGATGAGTGGTTTATTGTTACAATTTACGATTGGAGTTTTGATCTTAAAAATTCCAGCAGTCACCCACTTTTTCCAAATCATTGGAAGAGGCATGGGTAAAATTGAACAATTTGCACGCGCAGGCGCAGCTTTTGTATATAGTGGTATTTCGGCAACTACCCCATCGGGCGTTGCTGATTTTGCCAATGGTGGTTTTGTATTTGCATTTAATGTGACTGCTACTATTATATTAGTATGTGTTTTGGTTGCTTTGTTTTATCATTTTGGGATCATGCAACGCATTGTTGCAATTGTTGCAAAATCGATGAATTTTATTATGCGCGTAAGTGGTGCGGAGGCTTTAAGTAATGTTGCTAGTGCATTTGTTGGACAGGTAGAAGCACAAATTATGATTCGTCCCTATTTGGCTACCATGACCAAAAGTGAAATATTAGCCAGTATGAGTGGAAGTTTGGCTTGTATTGCTGGTGGTATTTTAATTGTATATGCAAATATGGGTGCACAAGCTGGTTTGGATTTGGCACCTAAATTAATAACCGCAAGTTTAATGGCAGCGCCAGGTGCATTAGTGATAGCTAAAATTGTTTTCCCTGAAACTGAGGTTTCTCAAACCATGGGAAGTGTTAAACTAGAAGTGAAAAGTCAATATAGTAATACCATCGATGCCATCACGCATGGTGCTGGAGATGGATTTAAATTAGCAATGAATGTAATTGCGATGTTAATAGGATTTATCGCTTTAATCGCAATGATTGATTGGATCATGCTAACAGTTGGCCATTTGTTTAACCCAAACTTAAACCTGAGTTTGAATTTTATATTTGGCAAACTATTTTATCCAATGGCTTGGGCCATGGGTATTCCGTCGGTGGATATTCAAAATGCAGCTACTTTATTAGGACAAAAATTAACCATTAACGAATTCGTTGCCTTTAAAAGTTTAACCAGTAAAGCGGTGCCAATAATCACTGAAAAAGGTTTATTAATTGTAAGTATTGCCATTTGTGGTTTTGCGAATTTTAGTAGTGTGGGTATGCTGATTGGTGGTATTGGTGAATTAGCACCTTCCAGAAGAAAGGACTTAGCTGAATTAGGTTTAAAAGCCCTATTATGCGGTACTTTAGCTTCCTACTTGTCCGCAAGTATGGCAGGACTATTAATGTAATTTATGATTTGTATTAGTTGTAAAATTGAACAGTATTGTGACTATAATTCTTAACTTTGTAGCCTAAAATAGTGGGCAATGCAAACGGAGAATATACAAGTGATTATAAATTCAGAAACTGATCATCAATTACAAAATATTGGAAATAAAGTGATTCATAATGAACGCCTTTCATTTAACGAAGGCCTTTATTTATTTGAGAAAGCATCACTACCCTATGTTGGCGCATTGGCCAATTGGAAAAGAGAATCTTTACACGGAGACAAAACATATTTCAATAAAAATTTTCATATTGAACCGACCAATGTCTGTGTGTTCTCCTGCAAGTTTTGTTCTTACTCAAAATTATATGCACATAAGGAAGAAGGCTGGGAATTAACCATTGATCAAATGATGGACATTGTAAAATCATACGATGGCAAACCTGTCACTGAAGTTCATATTGTGGGTGGCGTGCATCCTAAATTAACCTTGGAATTTTTCTTGGAATTAATGCGTACCATTAAAGCACATCGTCCTGAATTACATATTAAAGCATTCACACCAGTGGAATTGGAATATATGTTCCGTAAAGCCAAAGTAATCACGGAAGAAGGCATGAAACTCGCACATGAAGCAGGATTAGATTCATTACCTGGTGGGGGTGCTGAAATTTTTCATCCTGATATCAGAACAGTTATTTGTGCTGATAAAGCAACAGCCGATGAGTGGTTGCATATTCATAAAACAGCACATAATTTAGGAATGCATAGCAATGCTACTTTATTATATGGGCATATTGAAAAATATGAGCATCGCATTGATCATATGGAACGCTTGCGTCAACTACAGGATGAAACCAAAGGTTTCAATACTTTTATTCCATTGAAATTTAGAAACAAGGACAACGATATGCATGATGTTCCTGAATCTACGTTAGCCAATGATTTAAAAATGTATGCAATATCTCGTTTGTACTTGGATAACTTCCCGCATGTTAAAGCCTATTGGCCAATGTTAGGTCGCGAAACTGCACAGCTTACTTTAAGCTATGGGGTGAATGATATTGATGGCACCATTGACGATACCACTAAAATATATTCAATGGCCGGTAGTGAGGAACAAACACCTGTTATGACGACAGAACAATTAGTTGGATTAATCAAACAAGCCAAACGCCAGCCTATTGAAAGAGGCACTTTATATAATGTAATTCAAGATTATTCTAATTACGAATTCGCCGAAAACGAAATGTAAAATGTTTAAAAAAATATTTTATTTAGGTTTAATATTTTTCTTTTTTAATTGCGCTAACATGCAAGCGCAAAATAATATGGGGGCCAATGATTCTTTGTTGATTGATTTAATGAAGCAAAACCCAAATTGCTTTGCCACACTACTAGCGGATCCAGGTCAGTATCGTATTCAAATTTTATATACGCAAATTAATAGGGATAAAAATAATATACCTCATTTTAAAGACTATAGTTATCGTTTAAATCCAAACGAATATTTTTATCCTGCGAGTACTGTTAAATTTCCTCTATCTGTATTGGCCCTTGAGAAATTAAACAATTTAAAAGTTGCTGGACTGAATAAAGCAACCACTGCGATTTATGATAGTGTAACAGCCAGACAAGAAACCATCTATAATAATCCTTATGCAATTGATGGTCGACAAACTATTGAACAAGCCATCAAAGAGGTTTTAGTGGTTAGTGATAATAATGCTGCAAATAGGTTGTACGAATTTTTAGGCCAGGAATATATTCATTCACAATTATCCAATAGAGGTTATCCCGAAGTATATATTAGAAACCGACTTGAACTAGGTCGCACCCCGCTAGAAAACAGACAAACACAAGCCGTTCATTTTTACGATGCCAATAATAAATTAATTTATACCCAACCAGCACAAAATAATACGGGGAAACTACCCTACTATAATGTGTTAATCGGAAATGGCTATTTGAATAGTCAAGATTCATTGATTAATGCACCGCTTAATTTTTCAGAAAAAAACAGGATTAGCTTAAGTGATTTACACCACATTATGCAATCGGTCATCTTCCCAAATCAAATGCCCAAAAAGCAACAATTTAACTTAAGCAATGATGATCGTAAATTTTTATTGCAATGGATGCATACCACCCCAACGGAATCATCCTATCCAACTTATGATAGTTCGGAGTATTACCCAGCTTATGCTAAATTTTTAATGTTGGGTTCAGAAAAAGGCCCCATTCCTTCAAACTTAAAAATATTTAGTAAAGCAGGTGACGCTTATGGATTTTTATTGGATAACACCTATATCATAGACACTGATGCTAAAGTGGAATTCATGCTGAGTGCAGTTATCTATGTAAACGCAGACGGTATTTTGAATGACAATAACTATGATTACAGAACCATTGGGCTTCCATTTATGAAAAACCTAGGCAATACCATTTACCAATATGAGCTTAGCCGAAAAAGAGCATACAGACCAAATTTTGACAATATCATTGGCCCTTCAAAATAGATATTAACAACCACTGAATAATTTAATTCAATTACAAGTACAAAACTGACAATCGTTTGCGATTTATTTGCGAAATTTGTCAAATCAAATAATAAATTATGATTTTATCCTCCTTATTAGACAGATTTAGTGAGCCTGAAACTTTAAAAATGGCCAAATTGGGTCGTGAATTAAGAGCACAGGGTATTGATGTTATTGACTTAAGCTTAGGCGAGCCTGACTTTGATACACCGCAACATATCAAGGATGCAGCTATTAAAGCAATCAATGACAACTGGAGTCACTATACTCCAGTGGCAGGTTTTGCTGATTTAAGAGAAGCAGTTTGCAGTAAATTAAAAAGAGACAACAACTTAGACTATAAGCCTGAAAATATTGTGACTTCCACAGGAGCAAAGCAAAGTTTGGCGAATGCTATATTAGCGTTGGTAGATGATGGCGATGAAGTAATCATTCCAACTCCTTATTGGGTGACTTACTCTGAATTAGTTAAAATTGCCCGTGGTAAAGTGGTTGAAATCAGAAGCACCGTGGAAGATGGATTTAAAGTAAGTCCAGCTCAAGTGGAAGCAGCGATTACGCCAAAGACTAAAGTATTTATGTTTTCCTCCCCTTGTAATCCATCAGGTGCTGTGTATAGCAAAGACGAATTAGAAGCATTGGCTAATATGTTTAAGAAATATCCAGGCATTACTATTCTATCTGACGAAATTTATGAGTATATCAACTTTGTAGGCAAGCATGAAAGCATTGCACAATTTGATTTTATCAAAGATCAGGTGGTAGTGATTAATGGTTTAAGTAAAGGTTTTGCTATGACTGGTTGGCGCTTAGGTTATACCGCATCTAATGTAACAGTCGCTAAAGGAATGGAAAAACTACAAGGTCAATTTACTTCAGGTACTTGTTCAATTACACAAAAGGCGGCTGTGACCGCTTTGGTAGGTGATTTAAAACCTTCTATCGAAATGACCGAAGAATTTACAAGAAGACGCGAAAAAACCTTGGCCCTAGTGAATAATATTCCTGGTTTCAAATGTTTTGCGCCACAAGGAGCATTTTATGTTTTCCCTGATGTTAGCTACTACTATGGAAAGTCAGATGGTACCCAAACCATTGCCAATGCCCCTGACTTTAGCATGTATTTATTAAACACAGCAAATGTATCCTCAGTAATGGGTGATGCTTTTGGAGAACCTAATTGTGTTCGTTTTTCATTTGCGAATAGCATGCCGAATATTGAAAAAGCATGGGCTAGAATTGCAGATGCATTAGCTAAATTGAAATAAGCACAATTATTTGTACTTGATAAGTACGATTCATTTTAAATATATTAATTTTAGAAGCGTTAACCAACTAACGCTTCTTTTTTTTGTCAAGTGAAATAGGGATTACAAATATGAGTGTAGAGAAATATGAGATGTTCAACAATCG
>CAIWBA010000066.1 GCA_903910765.1 uncultured Bacteroidota bacterium | reverse complement strand
TATTCTAGAGAAACAGAAGTGCCAGCAGGCTCGCACAAAGGATATGTGCACCCTGTGTACCAAGAACTATTGAAAGAGAATAAAGAGACAGCGCATGTTTGGTTATGTGGCTGGAAAGCAATGATTGATGATGCAAGAAAAAATATGACCGAGCTGGGCCTTGATAAAAAACAAGTGCACTTCGAGTCTTTCGGTTAATTTCTTATAATTTTACTGGTTTAACACAAAGAAGCCCCGAGTTTTTGCTTGGGGCTTCTTTGTTAAATACTAAATTATTTCTTCATTCAAAATACGAATTTTTCGACTCGCTACAAACGCTCGCTCAAAATTGTATTTCTGAATTCCGAAGCAAAGCTTAATAGTTATTTAAGCAATCTAGCTGATATGTGCTAGCACTAATTCTCTTACTTTATTCATTGCAATACGCTCTTGTAACATACTATCGCGGTAACGAATAGTCACGGTGCCATCTTCCTTGGTTTGATGATCAATGGTCACGCAGAAAGGCGTTCCAATGGCATCCTGACGACGATATCTTTTTCCAATTGCATCTTTTTCTTCATAAAAGCAATGGAATGATTTTTTACATTCGTCCATCAACTCTTTTGCCAATTCAGGTAAGCCGTCTTTCTTAGTTAAAGGAAGTATGGCTAATTTATTAGGCGCCACTTTTGCAGGTAAATGCAAGACCACTCTAGAATCAGTCGTGCCATCTTCCTTATTAATCGTTTCTTCCTCATAGGAATTCGCTAACAACAATAAAAACATTCTATCTAAACCAATAGAAGTCTCAATCACATAAGGCACATAATGTTGGTTGATCTCCGTATCAAAATACTGCATCTTCTTTTTACTGAACTCCTGATGACGGGTTAAATCAAAATCGGTACGAGAATGTATTCCTTCCACTTCCTTAAAACCAAACGGAAATTCATATTCAATATCCAAAGCTGCATCGGCATAGTGGGCTAATTTGACATGGTCATGAAAACGGTACTTCTCTGGCGCAATACCCAAACTTAAATGCCATTGCATACGCTCATTTTTCCAATGCTCATACCACTCTTTTTGCGTTCCTGGCTTAATGAAAAATTGCATTTCCATTTGCTCAAACTCACGCATTCTAAATATAAACTGACGGGCTACAATCTCATTTCTGAAAGCCTTTCCTGTTTGTGCAATACCAAAAGGAATTTTCATCCTTGCTGTTTTTTGCACATTTAAAAAGTTGACAAAAATACCTTGCGCCGTTTCTGGTCTTAAATAAATAGTACTTGCTTCTTCGGCTACAGCTCCAATCTCCGTAGAGAACATTAAATTAAATTGTCTTATTTCCGTCCAGTTACTTGTTCCACTTACACTACAAGTAATTTTATTTTCTTCAATTAATTTTTTTAGTCCTTCGAAATCTTCTTTTGCCAATAAGGCATCCATATCGGCCAATAGTTTTTCAGCGGCAGCGGTATTTCCTTTCGCAATTAAAGCATCTGCATGCCCTTCAATCAAATGATCAACCCGGTATCTTTTTTTACTTTCTTTATTGTCGATTAAAGGATCGCTAAAGCTATCCACATGACCACTCGCCTTCCAAGTCGTTGGATGCATAAAAATAGCAGCATCAATCCCCACTATATTCTCATGCATTTGTGTCATGCTGTTCCACCAATAGTCACGTATATTTTTTTTCAATTGCGCACCATAGGGGCCGTAATCATATACTGCACTTAATCCATCATAAATTTCACTGCTAGGAAATACAAATCCATATTCCTTTGCATGGGAGATGATTGCTTGTAATGTATTATCTGGTTGTACCTTACTCATAGGTTGCAAATATACTACGAGATTATATTATCGATGTAATTTTTCGTTGTTTTGATGACGAGAAGCGTCCCTTTGTGATTTCTTTTGTATGTTTTTCTCCAATGCAGTGGCCAAATCAATGCCCGTTTGGTTGGCTAGGCATATTAATACAAAAAGTACATCCGCCATTTCATCGGCCAATAATACTTCCTCTTCTTTATTTTTAAAGGACTGATCCCCAAACTTTCGAACCATTATTCTAGACAACTCCCCTACCTCCTCCATTAAAATTCCCAGATTAGTGAGTTCACTAAAATACTTTACCCCGACTGTTTTTATCCATTGATCCACTTGCTCCTGCGCCTGTTGTATGGTGGTTGTATTTGACATAATTTAATTTGCTTTTTTAATAATTAAAACCCAACTCGTTTAAATTTATTCTTTATTTTTTGAATCAATGGTGATGGTGACCGGGCCGTCATTGGTGAGTGCCACTTTCATATCTGCCCCAAATTTGCCTTTTTGTATGGGTACCCCTAAATCCTTTTCTAATTGCTGTATCATGGCCTCGTATAATGGAATCGAAACCTCCGGTTTAGCAGCTGCAATATAAGAAGGTCGATTGCCTTTTTTAGTGGAGGCATGCAAAGTAAATTGACTTACCAATAAAATTGCGCCACCCACTTCAATCAAACTTTTATTCATGACCCCATTTTCGTCATCAAAAATGCGCATATTAATAATTTTATTGGAGAGCCATTCTATATCTGAGGCGTCATCTTCATTTACAATACCTACCAAAACCATTAAACCCCGTTGAATTTGGCCAATAATTGCGCCCTCTACTGTGACGCTCGCTTCCGAAACCCGTTGAATTACCGCTCTCATGTATGACTGTTTTGCACCATGAAGATAAACAAAACTATTTTCACTAATTTAGCTGTAATTTCAAGCCCTTGAGTAGTATTAAAAAATTAGTAAGTCAAACCGCCTGGTATGGGCTTAGCTCTATTGCAGCTAGGTTTATCAGTTATTTGCTGGTACCTTATCTTACTTGGAAGTTTACCGAATCGGCTTATGGTGAAATGTCGATTGTTTATTCCTTCATCCCCTTTTTAAATGTCATCGTTACACATGGCATGGAAACAGCTTATTTCCGATTTGGCACCAAGGAAAATGAAGAAAAAATTTACCACACCAGTAGTTTTTCCATGCTGATGGTGACTGCAGTTGTATTAATGGGACTTATTTACTGGAGCGCTCCAATAGCCCAACTTTTACAGATCACGGCACATCCCGAATACATCAAATTGATGGCATGGGTAGTGGGATTAGATGCACTGACCACCATTCCATTTTCAAGATTACGCTTACAAGAAAAACCTAAAAAGTTTGCCTTTGTTAAAATAGGCGGGATTGTTTTAAATATAGCAGCTACTTATTTTTTAATTAGCGTTTTACCAAAATACGTTCAAACCCATGCGACTGGTTTTATTGCTGGCTTTTACAAACCAGAATGGTCCGTGGGTTATATTTTAGTTGCAGGTATTGTTCAAAATGTTTTTGTTTTATTATTATTAAGAAAAGAAATTAGTGCATTACGCTTTTCATTTGATTTTAATTTATGGAAACAAATGATGTTATACGCACTTCCATTAATTTTAGTGGGATTAGGTGGCATGGTCAATGAAACCTTAGACAGAATCATGTTGGGTTGGTGGGCGCCAGGTGGCTCCCCAGCGGCGAACAAAGCCATTGTTGGAATTTATAGCGCTTGTTATAAACTATCTATACTAATTACTATTTCAGTGCAAGCATTTAGAATGGGCGCTGAGCCTTTTTTCTTTAAACAAGCTGGCACGGACAATGCACCAAAAACTTATGCGCGAGTAATGAAATTTTTTGTCATCACTTTATGTGTTATGTTTTTAATGGTTGCCCTTTATTTAGATATTTGGAAAGAATTTATACGAAATCCGGCCATGTATGTGGGATTAAAAGTGGTGCCTATTTTACTTTTGGCAAATATATTTTTAGGCATTTACTACAATCTAAGTATTTGGTACAAAGTGAGCAATAAAACAATGGCAGGTGCTTGGATAACCATTATTGGCGCAATTATCACCATTACGATCAATTATTTAGCCATTCCCTATTTTGGATTTATGGCAAGCGCTTGGGCTACTTTTTTCTGTTATGGCACCATGATGGTGATCAGTTATAAGTGGGGACAAAAAGTGTACCCTATTCCTTATGCTACAAAAAAGTTAATCGCTTATTTTGTCATTACCCTAATCCTATATGCAATAAATACTGGCGTACATCAAGTTTCAAATAACGCCCCTTTTAATTATTTATTCGCTTCTGTTTTACTTATCACTTTTGTTTTATTTGTAGCAAGAATCGAAAGAAAAGAATTAAAATCTATTTTCAACAAGAACCCCAACTAGCAATTTAAAATTTGCATTTTTTATGGCCGAAGATTTAAACATACAATCAGGAACAAAACAAGAACAATACGAATCATTAATTCCTCAAATTGAAGGATTACTTCATGGTGAGAATAATTTAATTGCCAACCTCGCAAATATTAGTGCAGCATTAAAAGAACAATTCAATTGGTGGTGGGTTGGATTTTATTGGATCCATGATGACGAGTTAGTATTAGGACCATTTCAAGGACCCGTTGCATGTACCCGAATAAAAAAAGGAAGAGGCGTTTGTGGCAGTGCTTGGGAAAAAGGAGCAACCATCATTGTGGATGATGTAGAAAAATTTCCTGGACATATTGCTTGTAGTAGTGCATCCAAATCAGAAATCGTGGTACCTGTATTTCATCATGGAAATATCTTGGGTGTTTTAGATGTGGACAGCGCGCATTTATCCGATTTTGACGAAATTGATCAAATATACCTGGAGAAAATTGTAGGTTTACTCCCAGGCCTGTAATAAGACTTTAAAAAGTCCCCGAAAAATTAAAAAAATCAATTAAGTTTGCAACCCCTAAGCGGATGTGGCGAAATTGGCAGACGCACTAGACTTAGGATCTAGCGCCGCGAGGCGTGTGGGTTCGACCCCCTCCATCCGCACAATCACTAAAAAAAGCCCTTTCAGATTAAATTTTGAGGGGCTTTTTTATATAATTGGCTGTTTTTTAGGTGCAAAAACATACCTTTGCCCCCCTTAAACCCTAGAAATTACTAGTAAAAAAGAAAAGAATATGGCAAGCATAAAAAGAGAGAACATTGGCCTTTTAAATGACAAACTAACCGTTAATTTAACGCCTTCCGATTATTTGGGTGGATTTGAAGCAATATTGAAAAAGCATGCTAAAACAGCAAATATCCCAGGTTTTAGAAAAGGGATGGTACCTGCAAGTATGATTAAAAAAATGTACGGGCAATCCGTTTTCACGGATGAGGTTTTAAAGAAAGTGGAAGGTGAATTAAATCAATATTTGTCAGCTGAAAAAATTGAAATTTTTGCGCAACCACTTCCATTGGATACTCAGTTGGCAAATATGGATTTCAATAACCCAGGCACTTACGATTTTTCTTTTGAAGTTGGATTAAAACCCAATTTTGAAATAAAAACAAAAGATATAAAAGTAAAACGCTATAAAGTTTCGGTGACAGATGAAATGATTCAAAATGAAGTGGATCGTATTCAAACACGTAATGGTAAAATGACCGAACCTGAAACTGCAGATTCAGAAGAAAATGTTTTGAATGTAACATTTATTGAATCTGACAAAGACGGCAATGAAGTGGAAGGTGGCATTAAAAAAGAT
>CAIWBA010000065.1 GCA_903910765.1 uncultured Bacteroidota bacterium | reverse complement strand
TGATCCCCCTTGTAATGACATGGATTGTCGCTGTGACTTTTGATTAGCGATAGCAGCTGTTACAAATAATTTACCAAATTGCAATTGCGTTTTAAGACCAAATAAATTTTGTGTACTAGGAATTAAAGTACTTCTTGAAATAAAATTAATGTTGCCCGCCTCGATGGATTTAATGATCTCATCTTTCTTTCCTTTATAGTTTAATTTGATTTGATTGTCAAAGCCTAAATTAGAAAGGGTATTTAAGTTAATAGGAAATTTTAATTTATCTCCAATACTCGCGTTCATGCTAAAATTGGTATTCGCATCAAAATCAAAGCCGCCATTTCTTCGCGCGCGTTCAGGTAAGGTTGGATTTTTTACATTTTGGCCTTGATATCCTGCTTTAATATTTATCTCCCCCACCGGTTTAATATCTACTTTTAAATCCGAACCCGTTTTACCGAATAAACGATCAAAGTAACTATCAAACACTTTTGATTTAGGACGGGTAATTTTTCGATTTAAAACGCCTATTGAATTTGCTCTTTGTCTAAAATAAGCCTGTTCATCTTTGGCGGTTTTTAATTTCCAAAATTCATCAAAATTTAAAGTGCTCGGGGTTCTTTGATATCCTGAACCAATCATGTCCGTTAAAAAGTATCTCTTTGATGCAGCATCATACTCCACTTTGCGCTTTACAATGCTTGTATCCCTTAAGTCATAGGGGTTGTTACTTGCTTGAGATAAAAAATCACCGCGCTTATCTTGAATGGGATACCTCAAATCATTTGTAAAAGTATAAACGTTTGTATCTTTTAGTAAATCGGCACTATTCGATCCAATGACCCCACCCAATTTTGTGGTATCTTTTTTAAATGCAGTGCTGTCCTTTTTTTTACCTGCCGTATCTAATATATTCTTAGTTAAATCAACTTTTATTTGTGCATAGAAATTGCTATTCGCAAAAAGCAAAGCGTAAAAAAATAAAAATGATTTTAAAATACGCAAGGAATAAGAATTAATGAATGAAATTAAATTGTTAGCAATTTTTTAGTGCTGCTTTAATCAGCACTTCCAAACTTAATTCAACACCAGCCGATTGCATTGTTTTTTCAACCGCTTTTTCAGCAATCGCTTTTTGAATACCTAATGATATTAAGGCCTGAATTGCATCTTGTTGTACATTAGATTTAGCAAAGCCAGCACCCCCCGTTAATTGATGCGCATTTAATGGAATTTTAGAAAGTTTATCTCTTAATTCTAGCACCAATCTTTCCGCAGACTTTTTTCCGATACCTTTAATCTGTTCCAATAATCTTGCATCTCCATTTACAATCGCTCTAATAATTTCTTCCGGTTGCATGCCTGACAACATCATACGCGCTGTACTTGCACCCACACCAGATACACTGATTAAATGCAAAAACAAATCCTTTTCGGTTTGTTCATGAAATCCAAACAAAACCTGTGAATTTTCAGTAATATGCAAATAGGTATAAAGCAGCCCTTTCTCTTTTTTTGAGATGGCTTCGTAGGTATTTAAACTAATATTTACCTCATACCCAACACCCCCTACGTCAACGATTAATTTAGCTGGGGACAGTTGGACAAAATTTCCTTGTAAAAATGCGATCATAATGTGTTCAAAAATAATACTTAAGCGACGAAAAATGGGCATTTCGACCGATTCTTACGCATTTTTTAAGATATTTGTTGACCAAATATTAATACTAGT
>CAIWBA010000064.1 GCA_903910765.1 uncultured Bacteroidota bacterium | reverse complement strand
GTTAATGTTAGGCCATTACCTGCCGCATAAGTTGTATTCTGATCTGACCCAGGTATGCCTAAGCTTGTTATATCAGATTTCACAATATTCAACTTGCTAAAAGGTATAGCAGCCGTATTACTAATATCGGAAGCAACAACAAATCCAGTTAAATTTAATTTTGAATAATCTATAGCTGCAGCAGCATTTAAATGAGCATTACTAATAGTTCCATTTACAATTTTTGCGCTAGTTACACTGTTATCTGCTAGTTTTATTGTATTAACAGCATTATTAGCGATTTTAATGTTTGTAATTCCATAATCAGCAACTCCACCAGAACTAATTTGATTATCAACATATGTCTTGACAGCATTTTGAGTTGGATACTGCGTATCACTTGTTCCTAATAGTATAGATGTAGATTTATTGGAAATATTTTCTTTAATAGTTAAATCTGAGGTATTTGCTTTTAACTCTAAGACTGTATTAACATCAAAGATATTTGCTTTCAAAGAAAGAGCCGTATTTGTTGCATAAGAAGTTAAATCTTGATCGCCTGTATTGACTCCTGTAATAGCTGCTAGTTTAGTTTTTTCTACAGTTGTATAATCGTTGGTAGATAAATTCTTCCCAGTTACTTTATCTACTTTAGTTGCTAAGTTGGTTGTCACATCTGTAGAATTTGCTTTAAGTGCTATACTTGTATTTACATCGCTACTATTAGCTTTTAAATCAATTCTATTTGAAAGTGAAATTGTATCTACTTTTTGTAATAAATAAGATGTGTCTGTTTGGTTTAGTTTACTAGTCAAGCTTGTAGCAACATCGGAAATATTTGCTTTAAGTGCTAAACTCGTATTGACATCAACCGTATTTGCCTTTGCATTTATTCTGCTCATGAAACGTGAAGTATCTGAGGCAGTTACTGATATTAAATCCAATGCGGCTTGTGTTTTTGTACTAATTGGTTTATCCGCATCCGCTGTGTTATTTATTTTATCTAATGATAATGCTGTTTTTAAAGCTGTTATTGATGATACTCCTGTTCCGCCCTTGTTCACTGGAATAATGCCTGCTATATTTTCCGCATCCACACTACTAGCAAATTGGGCATAAGCCACATATTGGAACTGCGTGGTACCAATTGTTGTATAATTATTACCCGCATTTGCATCCATTTCAATTTTTAAATACTTAGGTGTGTTTCTCCAATTAATCGTATTAAAACTACCCATAGTAATTGTTGCATCAGCATCTCCAATAACAACAGCAAATAATCCTTGTGCATTTGTGGTAACCTTGCGGGTTTCACTATACTCCACACTGCCAGTGGCTGATCCTTGTAAAATACTTAGTCGCAAACTAATTTGTTGTGACGCAATAATCACATTATTACTGCTGCGTGCTACGCCCTGAAAATTTAACCCGGTTTGTGCATAGCTATTTGTTTTTATCATTATGATAAAAAGTAAACATAGTAATAACTTAAAAAGTAAGGATTGCTTTTGCATAGGTGCTTAATTAATTAGAATTGATCTATTAAAGTTTAATGATTTTATAAATGCCTGATTTAGCCAAGCCATTGGCAGGCTTAAAAAATACTTTTATGTAAAATATCCCAGAGGGGTAACTGTCCATGAAAATGTCCTTTTCATAACTACTGATGATAGTTCCAGCATCATGGGTAAGTATCACCGATGACTTGGAATCAATGACTTGTATGGATAATTTACCCGATTGGGTAAAGTTTCCTTTAAAATGGACAAGGTTAGTGGTGGGATTTGGCCCAATCGTAATTTGATTGCCATATACTGCGGGACCGTATTCATTAATGGCAGTTACAACAGTTGTCAAGGGTTGTAGCACCCCGGTATTTAAAAAGTAGTTCGCAGTTGAAAAGTTAGCAATGGAAATCGACTCCCCCATATTCCAGTCCATATTTGCCACTGTTCCTCCCCCATTATTTAGGGTATTGGGAGTGATGGATTGGGCGTATAAATTTGAAAACCCGGTGGAAATGAGTAAAAAAATAACAAGGACCAGACGGCCAAACGGGACTGAGCACATTATTCAATTGAAAATTATGATATTTTAAATAAGTGGTTAACATTCAAAAATATCATAGGCCAGCCCTCCTTACATAATATAGTAACCAAAAACTGTGTGAACTTCGGAAATTCACATGATTTCAATACAAAATCAGAAGCAAAAAGCTAAAATTTAGAAAAATACTCAGACGGTGTACATTGATGGTGCTTTTTAAAAGCAAGGTTAAAAGTACTTTTGGAAGCGAATCCTGCTTCACTTGCGATGGCTTCAATAGTAAAATTAGAAAGATATTCTTTATTAATTTTTTTAGTTATATGTTCGATTCTGTACTTATTCAAAAAATCAGTAAAACGTTGACCAAAATGATTGTTAATAATGAAAGACAATTCACGAGATGGTATGTCCAAAGCAACAGAAACTTGGTTGATATTTAGCTCTTTATTTAAAAAAGGCTTCTCTGTTTCAAAGAAATGTACAATCTTTTCCATTTCAATTATATAATTCTCATTAATATAGGGCAATGAATAACGCTTATCTTTCACAACATCCGATTCCACTTGCCTATATCTAAGAAATGGAAGTCCGGTCAAGACAGATGGATGTGTTATTAGATAGGATGACATAGCAAAAAAAGCACCCGATATGAACAAGCTTGGAATTTCTATTACAAACAACTTATTGTAATCTCCAGGTAATAAAATGACAGAAAATGTTAATATTAAAAAGCCGAATAAAACAATAGTTGTTGTCCAAGTGAAAAACCTAAGCCATTTTAAAACATTGGTTATTTGGAATTGAATTGGATCTGTTTTATGAACTTTTTTGTACTTAATAACTAAATTCCATTGAAAAATTAAATAAACAACGGCCAAAACTTGCCTAAGAATATAATTAAATTTTTCAGGAAATAAACCTGATTTAATTTTATACGAATAAGACCAATCTTTTACAGTAAGATTTATAATATTTAATTTTTCACTCACAGGCAATGCGTAAAAAGGGATATAGCTAATTAAAATAAATAAAAAAGGTACCATATGAACCAAGTCAATAGTTTTAATTTTTTTTTCATTGAATAGAACAATTCTCACATACAAATATGATAAAGGTGCTATAAGAAAATTACCGGGTAATGCAGTTTTGAATAAATGAGGATACTCAAAAATGTATTTTGAATTTAATAAAAGATATAGTAACGCTGACCAAGTTTGCATTAGTAACAAAAATGATAACACATAGTCAGCATATGATTTAGTGGCATTTTCTGTAAATAACAGTAAATAGATTGTGGCAAAAACTAAAACAATACTTGCAAAAAAAATAAGTTCCACCATACAAATAAATTAAATTTCACCAAATAATAATAATTTTTATCTAGTATAAATAATTATTCATGTCTTCCTTCAACCACAATTACTATCTCCCCTTTTACTTGCTTTTCTGAAAAGTATTTAACCAGATTGCTTAAGGTATCGGTAATGTTTTCCTCGTATATTTTTGTCAACTCCCTACTTACGGAAGCCTTTCGCTCTGCACCAAAATGATTTGCGAACAATTCCAAGGTTTTTACAAGGCGCATTGGGCTTTCATAAAAAATCATAGTGCGCTCTTCATTAGCCAATGATTCCATCAATGTTTTACGTCCTTTTTTTAGTGGAATAAAGCCTTCAAATATAAATCGTGTTGCAGGCAAGCCGCTATTTACTAATGCTGGTACAAATGCGGTAGCTCCTGGCAAACTTGTAATAGCTACACCCGCAGCTTTACATGCGCGTACTAATAAAAAGGCTGGGTCAGAAATACCTGGCGTCCCAGCATCCGTTATTAATGCAATATTTTTCCCCGCCTGTAACTGTTGCACCAAATGATCCAACACCTTATGCTCATTGTGTTGATGATAAGGCGTTAAAGGCTTATGTATTTTGTAATGCTGTAATAATTTTGATGAGGTACGTGTATCCTCACATAAAATAAAATCAACGGATTGTAAAACCTCAATTGCCCTAAAAGTAAAATCCTTTAAATTTCCAATAGGTGTAGGAACTAAATATAACATGGAAACAATTAAGTAATTAAAAAAGTAAACCCAACATTCAAACTATTGAATAACTTCAATTTCAAAATATTCCATTACTGCATTTGCCAACAATTTTTTACTCGCCTCCTCAGCGATCGCTTTTGCATCAGTTTCAGATCCTGCTTCAATTTGCAAAGTGATATGCTTTCCAACCCTTACATCACTTACCCCATTCATACCTAAATTATGTAACCCGCCTAAAACTGCTTTTCCTTGAGGATCTAATAAATCCTTTAATGGCATCACTTTAATTTGAACTTGATATATCATATAGAATTATTGAATAATTGTTTTTTTGTACAACAAAGATACTAAGCAATACCCCATAAAGCCAAATGGAATCGCCAACCATTTATAAAAAAATGCAGTCAACACGATCTCTATTGCAACAAGGAGTAATGGAATGACTAATTTTCGTTTATTACTCAGCCCTTTTAGCGCCAACATGGGTGTTTTCATCACCATTAAATAGCTGACTATGATGATAAATCCATACCAAAATGCAGGTATTAACATCAATTGACCTACGCCTCCCGATTGCCAATAAATTAAGGGCAATGAAGCTGTTAATATACCAATCATTGGAATAGGCACTCCCTTAAAATAGGTGGTTTGTGTTTGATCCAAATTAAATCTGGCCAAACGATACGCCCCAGCCATGGGTATTAAAAAAGCAGGTGCTAATAATATTGAATTATGGCTAAACGCATTTACATCATTTGCCATGGACATTCTTAAAAACTGAAAGACGATACATGCAGGGGCCACACCAAAACTCACCACATCCGCAAGAGAATCCAATTGCTTTCCCATCTCAGAAGAAACTTTTAATAACCTTGCAACAAATCCATCAAAAAAATCAATTACCGCCGCAATTCCAATCAACAAACTCGCCATATATAATTGCTCTGGCATTTCAATAATCATTCCGCCTGTTTCATCAATAGATGCCATTGCACCTGCTTGAAAAACATATACAATTGCCCAACATCCAAAAAACAAATTTAGGAGTGTAATGAAATTGGGGATTTGATTTTTTAATGAAGGCATGTTTATTTTTTGTTGCGTTTCATTAATGATTCAATTTCCTCCACAGTGATTGGAATATTTTTCATTAAATCCTGATTGCCATTGGCAGTAATCCAAAAATTATTTTCAATTCTTACACCCATACCTTCTTCTTTGATATAGATGCCTGGCTCAATGGTAAATACCATACCTGCAGTAATTGGTGCAGTTCTTGTACCTAAATCATGCACATCCAATCCTAAATGGTGTGAAATGCCATGGTATAAATATTTTCTATAAGCCCTGTTTTCAGCATCTTCATTTTTAACATCTGTTTTTTTCAACAATCCAATTTTCAAAAATTGTTGTGTTGCTTCCTCCCCTACTTTATCAGTATACTTTAAAATACTAATGCCCGGCTTTAAAATTGATTTCGCATAATTATGTAAATGCAAACATGCATTGTATACTTGTTTTTGGCGTCTGGTAAATTTACCATTCACCGGAACAGTTCGGGTTAAATCAGCGCAGTATCCGCCATACTCTGCACCAAAATCCATTAAAACCAATTCCCCCTCTTTACATATATTATTGTTACTATTATAATGCAAAGTGCGGGCATTGTCACCACTGGCTATGATACTATGATAAGCCACCCCTGTGGCGCGTTGGCTTAAAAATGAATGATAAATTTCAGCTTCTATTTCACATTCATTTACGCCTGGTTGTATAAATTGTAACAAACGTCTAAAAGCAACATCTGTAATATCAATCGCTTTTTGAATCACCACTATTTCTTCTTTGGTTTTTATACTGCGCAATTCCTTCATTAATTTAGCAGCGCGTAAATATTGGTGCAAAGGATATCTTGCTTGCATCTCATCAATGAAGCGATATTCATTGGTTCGTATTAAATTATTCTTGCGATCATTTTCATTGGAATCTAAATAAATAGCATCTGCTAAATGTATCCAAGGCTGTAACAAACCATCCAAGGAATCCACCCAAACAATGGTGGTCATTCCTGAAATTTTTGTTGCTTCATGCGCCCTTAATCTTTTACCGTCCCAAATTTCTTTTAACTCTTGTGGTCGAACCAATACTAGCACCTCTCTATATTTAGGATCTGGATTATCTGGGAACAAAATCACCATGGAACCTTCTTGTTCAATTCCTGACAACCAAAACATTTCAGTATTTTGTTTGAACTTATGAAGTGCATCAGCGTTGTATGGAAACTCGTCATTGCTTACAAAAATGGCAATGCTATTTTTTTGCATTTTTGATACAAAACGCTTTCTATTTTGTATAAATATTTTTGAATCTAAAGGTGCATATTTCATAGTGTACAATTTGAATAATTAATGAGTAAAGATGCAGGCAGCAAGTTAATTAAAAAATCAGCTTCTTAAGCGATCTTACCCCAACCAATTTTATTTTTTTGGGTCTGTAAAAACAATTTTGTTTGCTGATGTTCTGGTAAATTGAGCGTAGGATCCTTTTCACAGATAGCTACTGCAGCTTCCTTAGCTAATTCAAGGTTGGCGCGATCGTTAATAATATTGGCCAACTTAAAATTTAATGCCCCACTTTGTCTTGTTCCATCAATATCACCAGGACCCCTTAACTCCAAGTCCTTTTCCGCAATCACAAAACCATCATTGGTGGTACACATAATTTTTAAACGGTCTTTTGCTAGCCTACTTGCTTTTACACTACTTAATAAAATACAGTAGCTCTGCTCCGTTCCTCTGCCCACCCTGCCACGCAATTGATGCAACTGTGATAGCCCAAATTTTTCGGCACTCTCAATAACCATCACAGAAGCATTGGGCACATTCACCCCTACTTCAATAACCGTGGTGCCCACTAATATTTGTGTATCGCCCGTAACAAACCTTTTCATGTTTGTTTCTTTTTCAATATTTTTTTGCCTTCCATGTACCATGCTAATTTTATACTTGGGCTCAGGAAAATGACTTTTCACTTGCTCGTATCCTTGCATTAAATCCTCAAAACTCAACTTTTCACTTTCTTCAATTAAAGGATATACATAATAGGCTTGTCGCCCTTTTTCAATTTCGGTTTTTACAAAGTCCATCACATTTGCTCTGGTAGTTTCGTATCGGTGTACTGTTTTAATTACCTGCCTTCCTGGTGGTAATTCATCCATGACACTATAATCCAAATCACCATACGCGGTCATGGCCAATGTTCGTGGAATTGGTGTAGCAGTCATTACTAATACATGTGGTGGGACTGTTGATTTTTTCCACAACTGCGCGCGTTGTGCCACCCCAAACCTATGCTGCTCATCAATTACAGCCAATCCTAAATTTTTAAATTGAACCGCTTCTTCAATAATGGCATGTGTGCCTACCACAAAGTGAATGGTGTCTTCGGCCAATCCTTTTAAAATGCGGCGTCTTTCGGCAATTTTTGTACTACCAGTTAATAAAGCAATTTCAAGTGGCATTGATTTTAATAATTCCCCCAAACTTGCATAGTGTTGCTGGGCTAAAATTTCCGTGGGTGCCATGATACAACTTTGAAATCCATTATCCGCGGCTATTAACATACTTAATAAAGCGATCATTGTTTTTCCACTACCCACATCTCCTTGCAATAAACGATTCATTTGCTTGCCCTTGGCAGTATCTAACCTAATTTCTTTAATGACTCTTTTTTGTGCACCGGTTAATTCAAAAGGCAAATATTTATTATAAAAGTCATTAAAATAAACGCCTACTTTTTCAAACAAATGTCCTTTGCTATTTTTATGTCTTTGAATTTTTATCAAATTAATTCTTAGCTGCGCTATAAATAATTCTTCAAAGATTAATCGGTCTAATGCTTTTTTATACATCTCTGGAGATGTTGGGAAATGCACCTGTCTGAAGGCTTCCCATCTTGACATTCGATTGGTTAACAAATGGCTTGGTAAATTTTCAGGCAAGTCATTACTACTTATTTGTTGAAATAAGGTTTGGGTCAGTTTTCCTATCTGCTTACCATTTAATCCCCTCGATTTTAATTTTTCGGTAGATGAATATATAGGCTCAAGCAATGCTTTTTGACCTTGGGTAGCTGCAACAAAGGGTTCAATTTCTGGATGCACTATTTGTGCACGACCATTAAAAAAACTCACCCTTCCGTATACCAAATAAACTTGCCCCTCCACTAAATTTTTCTGCACCCAATTTATTCCCTGAAACCAAGCAAGTTCCAACTGCCCTGTCGCATCTTTTAGTTGAGCGACCATGCGCTTTGCTCTGCGTTCTCCGATCATTTCAATACCCTGCAACACCCCCTTTACCTGGATAAACTCCTGATCGGGTTGGATAGAAGCGATGGTATTTAGCTGGGTTTTGTCAATATGCCGATATGGAAAGTGCTGTAAAAGATCGCCAAAAGTGTATATTTCAAGCTCCTTTTTAAGCATATCAGCCCGCAAAGGGCCTACTCCCTTCAGGTATTCAATCGGACTGGATAAAAGAGAAGCTTGACTCAAACTAATTTTTTTAGATTCTGTACAAATATCCCAAAAAGATGGCAAAAAATGGGTTCCCATTTCATTATCTTCGCACAGCTATGGAAAAGGAAATTGTATTGAGCGGAATTAGGCCCACCGGGTTCTTGCATTTGGGCAACTATTTTGGTGCTATGCGCAATTATGTGCGTATGCAAGATGATTATAATTGCTACTTTTTTGTGGCTAACTGGCATAGTTTAACCACCCATCCTGATACCAAAGAATTACAACAAAGCGTATTAAGAGTGGTGGCTGAAAATATTGCTTGCGGATTAGACCCTGAAAAAGTATCCTTATATGTTCAAAGTGATGTTCCTGAAATTGCTGAATTGTACTTGTATTTAAATATGTTGGCTTATAAAGGTGAATTAGAAAAGACCACTACATTTAAGGATAAAGTAAGAATGCAACCAGATAATGTGAATGCTGGCTTATTGACTTACCCAGTTTTACAAGCGGCTGATATTTTAATTCATCGCGCAGTAAAAGTACCTGTGGGTAAGGACCAAGAACAAAATTTGGAAATGGCGCGCAACTTTGCAGAGCGTTTTAATCACAGGTATGGTGAAACTTTTCCTTTACCTTATGCATTTAATTATAATAGTGAATTAGTTAAAATATTAGGATTGGATGGCGAAGGCAAGATGAGCAAAAGTGAAAATCAAATGACCACTTTATTTTTAGCGGACACGGATGATTTGATTCGTAAAAAAGTAATGAAAGCCAAAACAGATCAAGGCCCTTTAACCCCCAATGCAGCCAAACCCGATTACATTCAAAACTTATTTACCTTGATGGGCTTAGTGAGTTCGGCAGATACGGTTAAAAAATTCGAGGACGATTTTAATAATAGCTCCGAGGGAAATTGCATTATAAGATATGGTGATATGAAAAAGCAATTGGCCGAGGATATGGTTAATTTTATTAACCCAATTCGTTCACAAGCCGCTGATTTACAAAACAACAAAGCCCATTTATTGAAGATCATACAACAAGGAGCAGACAAGGCCAGAGCAAGTGCCTCAACGACCCTTTCCATGGTTCGAAAAACAATTGGGATGGATTACCTATAAAAAATTAAAAAAAATAAATAGTACATCAACTATTTAGTATTTTCACTATCATGGCAAAAGCTAAAAAACCAAAACACGTTGCAGTAGCCGGTAATATCGGCGCTGGTAAAACTACTTTAACTGAAATGTTAAGTAAGCATTATCGTTGGATACCTCAATTTGAGGATGTGGACCATAACCCCTACTTAACTGATTTTTACGATGACATGCCACGTTGGAGTTTTAATTTACAAATTTATTTTTTGCATGGTCGTTTGAATCAAATTTTAGATATACAAAGAGGGACAGAAACCATTATTCAAGATAGAACGATTTACGAGGATGCAAATATTTTTGCACCCAACTTACATGAGATGGGTTTAATGAGCAAACGCGATTTTGATAATTACTACGGATTTTTTAGCACCATTAAAACAATGGTTCAACCTCCTGACTTATTAATTTATTTAAAAGCATCAGTGCCTACCCTAGTTTCTCAAATTCAAAAAAGAGGAAGAGAATATGAGGAAAATATTCGTCTGGATTATTTAAAAAAATTAAATGAGTATTACAATAAATGGATTGAAGGATATAAAGAAGGTCCATTATTGATCATTGATTGTGATAAAAATAAATTCGGCGAAAACGAAGAAGATTTAGGCGAAATAATAAGCAAGGTAGACGGCATGTTGTACGGCTTATTTTAACTCCATCGTCATGAACGCAATTACAACACAAATACTTGAACAATTTAAATTAATTGTGGGTTCCGGGTATGTTTTTACCGATGCCGATAGTATTGAAAAATATGGCAAGGATGAAACGGAACAATTGCATTATGCCCCACAAGTAATTGTAAAGCCAAGGCAGGCTTCAGAAATTGCCCAATTACTAAAAATTTGTAACGAGCATTTAATTCCAGTCACACCGAGAGGTGCAGGAACTGGTTTAACCGGTGGCGCCCTTCCGCACTTAGGCGGTTTGGTGATTTCTATGGAAAGGTTCAATACCATTTTAGAAATTGACGAAAGAAATTTACAAGTGACCACCGAGCCTGGTGTGATTACAGAAATGCTGCAAGATGCGGTTAAAGAAAAAGGATTGTTTTATCCGCCCGATCCTGCAAGCAAAGGAAGTTGTTTTATTGGTGGTAATATTTCAGAAAATTCAGGCGGCCCTAAAGCAGTTAAATACGGCGTAGTAAAAGATTATGTATTAAACTTAGAAGTGGTACTTCCCAATGGGGAAATAATTTGGACCGGTTCCAATGTATTAAAAAATGCAACAGGTTATAATATCACGCAACTTATCGTGGGTAGCGAAGGGACTTTAGGTATTGTTACTAAAATAGTGTTAAGATTAATCCCGCATCCCAAGTTTGATTTATTAATGCTGGCCCCTTTTAATAGTTTAGAAAAAGCAAGTGAAGCGGTGAGTGCAATATTCAGAGCGGGCATTACCCCGAGTGCAATGGAATTAATGGAGATAGATGCTATTACACTGGCATCAAAAATTTTAGACAGCACGGCTATCCCCCTAACTGAAAACTTAGCTGCGCATTTAATTATTGAAGTGGATGGCAATAATATGGATGTGCTAATGAGTGAAATGGAAGCGATTTCGGAAGTGCTTTCCCAATTTGACGCAGGAGAATTATTTTTCGCAGATGATGCACAACAAAAAAATGAACTTTGGAAAATACGTCGCAAAGCCAATGAAGCTGCAGTAATGGCTGGTTATACCATTGAGGAAGATACGGTAGTACCTAGAGCCGAATTGCCTAAATTAATAAAAGGCGTCAAAGAATTAGGCGCAGAAAACGGATTT
>CAIWBA010000063.1 GCA_903910765.1 uncultured Bacteroidota bacterium | reverse complement strand
CCTGCATCATTTAATAACTTTCTTACGTAAGTGAAAAATTCAATGTGGCCTCCTTGATAAGATGTGATGGCGATTCCTTGCACATCTTCCTCAATTGCAGCGGTTGCAATTTCAAGTGCTGATCGATTATGTCCAAAATGGATAATTTCAACGCCCTTTTCTTGCAAAACACGACGCATAATATTAATAGAAGCATCATGGCCATCAAATAGACTCGTGGAAGTGAGGATACGAATATTATTCATACCCTAAAGCTAACAAATGTTAGCAATATAACAAGCCCGCAATTATTTTTTTGCTTGGGCTTTAGCCGCTGCAATAAAATGGACAAATAATGGCGCTGGATGCTCCACCGTGCTTTTTAACTCTGGATGGTATTGTACCCCAATGAAAAATGGATGATTGGGTAATTCTACAATTTCAACCAATCCAGTAGCCGGATTCACACCACTCGTCACCATGCCTGCATCCTGAAATGCTTTTAAATAATCATTGTTAAACTCATAACGATGGCGATGGCGTTCACTTATTTCAGTGGTGCCATAAATTTTATAGGCCAATGTATCTTTTGTGATTGTACAAGGATAAGCACCTAAACGCATGGTACCTCCCATCATGGTGATTCGCTTTTGCTCCTCCATCATATTAATGACTGGAAATTTTGAAAGCGGATCCATTTCAACAGAATGCGCACCCGCATATCCTAAAATGTTACGCGCAAATTCAATCACGGCCATTTGCATTCCTAAACAAATGCCAAAGAAGGGTAATTTATTTTCACGCGCGTATTGCACTGCAATAATTTTTCCCTCGATACCCCTGTTACCAAAACCTGGGGCAACTAATAAACCATCTAATCCCGACAATTGAGCATGTGCATTTTCAGCAGTGATATTTTCACTATGCACATTTACTACATTCACTTTCACTTCATTCATCGCACCTGCATGTATAAAGCTTTCTAGTATTGACTTATAAGCATCTTGCAATTCAATGTACTTCCCAATTAATCCAATATTTACAGTCGCTTTTGGATGCTTTAATTTATCTAAAAAGATATTCCATTTAGTTAAATCTGGCTCTTTGAAATTTTGAATATTTAATTTTTTCAATACAATTAAATCCAATTTTTCTTTTAACATTAACAAAGGCACTTCGTAAATAGTACTTGCGTCTAATGATTCAATTACATTTCCTGCTTTTACATTACAGAATAATGCAATTTTCTTTTTAATGTCATCATTTAATGGATGTTCGGTTCTACATACAATCACATCTGGATGAACCCCAGTTTCACTCAACATTCTAACACTATGTTGTGTAGGTTTTGTTTTTAATTCCTTAGCAGCATTTAAGTAAGGAATTAAAGTTAAATGCACCACCATCACATCATCCTCTGGCAACTCCCATTGAATTTGACGCACGGTTTCAATAAAAGGAGTGCTTTCAATATCACCCACCGTTCCGCCAATTTCCGTGATCACCACATCAAACTTTCCATCTTGGCCTAACAATAACATGCGGCGTTTAATTTCATCTGTGATATGTGGAACTACTTGTACTGTTTTTCCTAAAAATTCACCTGCCCTTTCTTTATTAATAACGGTTTGATAAATACGACCTGTAGTTACATTATTTGCTTGGGAAGTTGGGCTACTTAAAAAACGCTCGTAATGGCCTAAATCTAAATCGGTTTCAGCACCATCTTCTGTAACATAACACTCTCCATGCTCATATGGATTCAAGGTACCCGGATCCACATTAATATAAGGATCAAACTTTTGAATGGTTGCAGTGAGGCCCCTAGCTTGTAATAATTTAGCCAATGAAGCGGCAATGATGCCCTTACCCAAACTACTCGTTACACCCCCGGTTACAAATACATACTTTGCCATATTATTATTGCTTCTTTTTTGAAAATAGCATACACCCAATAGCAAAATACTATTGTGTATAAACCAGTCTCAAAATGGTTAATTTACTTTTTAGGACCTATCTTTATTTGGAAAAATTCTTAGAGGTCATACAAACCTACACCAAAAATGGGGTGGAAAAAAATGATCCTTAGTACCCAACAAAAAATGTTTATAAGTGTTATTTAAAAGTGAACATCTTTGCTAAAAACAACTAAAATAAAATGAAAAAACTAATTTATGCTACTTTGGCCCTTGTATTGTCGGCTAGTTTATTAAGCTGGCAATGGTCTAAAAACCAACACCCCCCCGTTGATAAAAGAGAGGTGATTGAATGCCTCAATATGGAAACACAACAAGCCTATCAACTGGAGGCGAGCACCCCCGCTTTTGCGGCAATGCACCCGAACCCTTTGGTGGTAAATCCAGAAAATTTATTGGGAAAAATGATTGAATTTGATGCAGCGGACGGAAAACAAGCCTCTGCTTATTTTATCCCTGCCAAAAAGAAAACCAATAAATATTTAATTGTGATTCAGGAATGGTGGGGTTTGAATGACAATGTAAAAATGGAATCAGATAAGTATTACAATGATCTTGGTAATGTAAATGTAATTGCAGTGGATATGTATGATGGAAAAGTTGCTGCAACACCAGATAGTGCCATGAAATTAATGCGAGGTGCCAATATGGAAAGAATGACTGCTATTATTCAAGGTGCCATTAAATACGCCGGCAGTAAATCTGCCATCTATAGTGTGGGTTGGTGTTTTGGCGGTATGTGGAGTTTACAAACAGCCATTCTTGCTGGGCCGCAAGCAAAAGGAACCGTAATGTATTATGGTCGCCCTGAAACGAATATGGATAAATTAAAATCCATTCAATGTGATATCATTGGCTTCTTTGGCAATAAGGACCAAAGCCCTTCTCCTGCAATGGTGAATGATTTTGAAAAGAATATGAAAGATGCGGGTAAAAATTTATCGGTGAATAGATATGAAGCAGGTCATGGTTTTGCGAATCCAAGTAATCCAAGTTTTAATGCTGCTGCGACTGAAGATGCGTATGCGAAAGCGATTGCGTTTTTAAAAGCACATTAATCCAAATAACGATTATTTCAATAAATAAAGCGCCCTTCAAAATAGAATTTCATTTGCCTCCGCGGCACGCAGCCGAAGTCGGTTACATGAAACTATATTTTGAAGGGCTTCTTTAAAAAGTTCTGTGTGAAAGAAAAAATTAATATCCCATTCCGGGAAACAGATAATTTTTAACATAATCACCAACCCCTTCCTCTAAACTTGAAAAGGGTGCAGTGTATCCAGCGGCACGCAGCTTATTCATATTGGCTTCGGTAAAGTATTGGTATTTATCTCTGATATCTAGTGGCATATCAATGAATTCAATATTGGGTGTTATCCCTTGTGCGATAAAAGTACTGGCAGCCAAATCATAAAAGCTGCGCGCTTGGCCTGTACCTAAATTATATAAACCATTTTTTTCTTTGCCCCAATGTTGCGCAAACATTTCATGCAACATCCAACCAATTACTTTTACAACATCTTTCACATATACAAAGTCACGCAATTGTTCCCCATCCTTAAAATCAGGTCGGTGACTTTTAAATAGCTTCACTAATCCCGTTTCTTTGATTTGATTGAATGCATGAAAAATAACACTTGCCATTCGGCCCTTGTGTCCTTCATTTGGACCATACACATTAAAGAATTTCAAACCTGTCCAAACGGGCGGTTGATTGGTTTGCGCAATTGCCCATTTATCAAATTCATTTTTACTAACCCCATAAGGATTTAAAGGAACTAATTGATCCAGTATTTCATGGGTATCATTATAACCTTGTTCCCCGCTACCATAAGTTGCTGCTGAAGATGCGTAAATAAATGGAATTTGTTTTTCAGTAGCATACAACCACAGTGCTTTTGAATATTTCACGTTCAATTCGGCATGCACTGCGTAATCAAATTCAGTGGTATCCGTTCTAGCACCTAAATGTATAATAGCATCAATCGTGAAATCCAAGTTTGGAAGTTGTTCTAAAAAAGCTTGCCGCTCTATTACTTTTAAAAATTGCTTTCGCTCCCAATTATTTCTTTTTGCTTCCACCCCAAAATCATCCACTAATATTAATTGATTAAATCCTTGTTCATTTAAATATTGAACAAAAACGGAACCAATAAATCCCGCTGTTCCTGTAACAACTAAAGTGGGTTGTTTTGACATGGATTGAATTTATTTAGCTAATTGTTTTTCTATCGCAGTATCATAATTATTTTTCCAATCCGAAATGCCACCCCAATTTTCACCATTCACTGCAATATCACTTTCAGTCACCTTACCAATAACTGCTGATTTTATTCCGGCTTTGGCTGCCGCTGCTTCAATCGTTGCAACAGTTGCTGCATCACAGGAAACTACCACCCTGCTTTGTGCCTCACCCATCCAATATGCATCCGTTCTTAATGCAGTTCCAACTGCATTCACCTCAAAGCCTTTGTTATTGGTAAATGCGGATTCTAATAAAGTAACAATTAAGCCGCCTTCACTAATATCGTGGGCGCTTTTTACATTTCCTGCTTTAATTAATCCCGCAACTAATTGTTGCAAATTATATTCTTCTTCCAAATCAAAATAAGGTGCGTGAGAAAACTCAACACCTCTAATTTTATTTACATATTCTGAAGAACCGATATCATTTCTTTGTTCCCCCAATAATACAATAACATCCCCTGCTTTTTTAAAATCCAAGGTCATTCTATTTTTCATATCCTCCAAAATACCGACCATCCCAATGGTGGGTGTTGGAAATACTGGACCATCCGGATTTTGATTATAAAAACTTACGTTACCACCTGTAACAGGGGTATTAAATTTTCGACAAGCAGCGCCCATTCCTTCTACCGATTTTACAAACTGATAGTACACTTCGGGATCATAGGGATTACCAAAGTTCAAACAGTTGGTTACGCCAATGGGTTCGCCACCAGAGCAAACAATATTGCGTGCAGCCTCAGCTACTGCAATCATTGCACCACGTTCAGGATTTGCATATACATATTTACTATTACAATCCACTGTCATGGCTAATGCTTTGCCAGTTCCTTTTGCAATAACGATAGATGCATCACTAGGCGCATTTGTAGAAGTATTTGCAGCACCCACCATGCTATCATATTGTGTATACACCCATCGCTTTGAAGCAATGTTTGGTATTTGAATTAATTCATTTACAGTCGCTTTTAAATCTGTAGTATCAGCAACCGTATTCATATCAAATGCATTCACTTTTGCTAAATAAGCAGGCTCCTTGAATTCGCGTGTATATACTGGCGCACCGCCACCTAATACTAATTCATAAGCAGGAAGTGAAGCTTCTAATTCACCATGCATATAAAAATTAAGCAACCCATCATCAGTCACTTCACCAATATTACTACATGATAAATCCCATTTTTCAAATACCGCTAACACTTGTGCTTCCTTTCCTTTTTCAACCACCATCAACATACGCTCTTGACTTTCACTTAATAATAATTCCCAAGCTTTCATATTTTGTTGACGCGTTGGCACTTTATCCAAATCAATACGCATACCCACTTGTCCTTTCGCACTCATCTCCGCAGTGGAACAAATAATGCCCGCTGCACCCATATCTTGCATACCCACTACACCGCCAGTTTCAATCACTTCCAAACAAGCTTCTAATAATTTTTTTTCTTGAAACGGATCACCAACTTGCACTGCTGGTAATTCTTCCACACTATCCGCAGTAATTTCGGCCGATGCAAAACTTGCGCCACCAATACCATCTTTACCAGTAGCACT
>CAIWBA010000062.1 GCA_903910765.1 uncultured Bacteroidota bacterium | reverse complement strand
CTTATATAAATTAAAAAATCAACTTAAATCACCCATTTTTACTGCTAATAGCTGGTACTTGATTAGCAAAAAAGTAACGATGCTATTTGTAATTTTTGAACTTATCTGGGGTTTGAATTATCAGCAATCAACCCCCGCAGAGGAATTTAATCTTAAAGTTCCCAAAAGCTATTCTGAAAAGCAGATGGATTCCATGAGCCTGTCTTTGATTCACCAACTCAATAATACAAGGTCCATTCTTTCCGATTCCCAAATAAAGGAGGTAGATAAGAACAGACTTATAAATCAGACATTAAGGCTTTATGGGACCATCTCGCAACAATATCCGTTTTTAAGCTATTTGCATCCTAATATTAAATGGGCGCAATTGCCCAAATTGGGAGATTATGTTGGGTACCTGGCTTTTTATCATCCAATAACTGGGGAGGCAATTATAAGGGCAGATTTGCCAGTGCTCTTGCTACCATTTACAATTTCTCATGAAATAGCCCATCAATTAGGATATGCCTCTGAAACTGAGGCCAACTTTATTGCCTATGTGCTAGCGTCCAATTCAAAGGATCCAATATTTGAATATGCTATGCAGCTGCAATTATTTACATACAGTCAGGAGGCACAATTATTGCTGATTGCAAAATCGGGCGATTTTAAAAAATGGGAAGCAGTCGTAAAAAGGAATAAAGCACTTTTATCACCAAAGGTGTTATCCGATCGACAATTAATAAGGGCTTTCTTTTTGTCTAGACAAAATCAACGTATACCAGGTTCTGAAAAATTGTACGATCAATTTTTAATATGGAATAAGCAAGCGAGTGGCATTAATAGTTACAACGATGTGCTTCTATGGGCGTTGGCTTATCAAAAAAATTAGATTAAAACTTATTCTTCCACATCATACTTTCGATAGGCTTGTCAGGTTGGCCGCTATATTTAGCGTTTGCTTTTTGATTATAGCTTACTTCAATTTCACCATCCACTGGGAAATAAATAAGTTGTCCAATTGGCATGCCTTTATAAATTTTCACTGGTTGCTTTACTGAAATTTCAAGCGTCCAGTTACCACAAAATCCAACATCACCTTTACCTGCCGTCGCATGAATATCAATGCCTAATCGACCAGTAGATGATTTGCCTTCTAAAAATGGAACATGTGCGTGTGTCTCGGTGTATTCTAAGGTCACCCCTAAATAAAATCCACTAGGTTCTAAAACATAACCTTCTTCTGGAATTTCAAAATAGGTAATGGTATTGTGCGCTTTTGCGTCCAAAATATTATTGTCATAAGTAGCCAACCACTTTCCTAAATGCACGTCATAGCTGTTACTACCTAAATCTTTTCTATCGTATGGTGTTATTTTTATCGTTCCTTTTTCAATCTCTTCTAAAATGCGCTTATCAGATAAAATCATCTTTGTGTATTTATGTTTAATTTAGCGGTATGAACCGCGGTGCAATCTAACTCAAAGCTTTTTTTTATGCCTTTCTTTTATCAACAAAATATCAACGACACTACCCATTTAGCCATTTGGGCGATACGGGAGCCGCTGTCGTTTTTTGAGGAAGGCATGCAGCTACCCATCCCAATACAAAATGAGGAAAGGCGTATTCAGCATTTGGCGGTGCGATTGCTATTCAAATTAATGATGCCCGAAATTGATTTGGCTGATTTGATACTGGCAGATAATGGGAAACCTTATTTAAAAGGGGTGCCGTTTCATTTTTCATTTACACATTGTAAAGGATATGCAGCCTGTGCCGTTTGTGACAATAGGCCAATAGGAATTGATATTGAAATAATTCATCCAAGGATATTGAAGGTGGCGCACAAATTTTTGAATGACAAAGAAAAAGATTTATTGGTGGGGTTGAGCGAGGAAGAAACTTTACAGCAGCTTGCATTTTTTTGGGCGGCCAAGGAAGCCATGTACAAGCAACATGAACAATTGGGTATTGATTTTAGCAGGGACTTTTATATTCCTACTTTAACCACAAATAAGCAGGGAAGTATGTCCGCTTCTGTATTACACAAAGAATTAAATAAAGAAGTTACGCTTGATTATCATTTCGGAGATGACTATGTCGAAGTTACTTGTTATGAAAAATAGGTAGTGTTGCAATTATTCCTCTAATGAAACTTGTTCCTCATCATCTAGTAAATTTAGATTAATTGCGTCTGCACCTGCGATGCCTTCGATAGAACCTTTGATGTGCATTGCGTTTAATAAAACTTTTTCTAATTGTTTTTCGCGGGACTTCCAAAGCTTTTCCATCGCATCACGTTCTCTTTGTATGCTTTGTCTCATTTGTCTGAATCCTTCACCCACCGCTTTCCATTGTTCCCCAAATTCATTACCAGTGAGGTAGTCATACAATAAGCTCATTTTATCACCCTTATTCAACTGGTTCTTTTTGGTATCGTATATTTTTAAGATGGCGTTTCTTAATAGAAGGGCAACACTTTTTACTTCCTGGAAGGAACAGATATATACACCATCTTTTTCACCGAAACGGTCCATGTCTTTTGGAAAGGTTTGCGTTACAATCACTGCAATGTCGGCGCTTTGGCTGCGCATGTCCGCTTTTAGTTTTTCAATCCATTCTTGTGAAAAAGCAGTGGTGCGTTTACTTTCATAAATTATTTTTCCGGCTTCCTGTCCTAAATTATTTCTTACGGTTTGAATACAATCGGCACCGCGAACACCTTTTCCCACTTCTGAAATTTGATCAAAGGGAAAACTTGACTTTAATAATTCTTCTAGTAATAATTCTTGCACTTCACCCTGCATTTGCATGCTCCCTTGTTCTGATTTGCGACGCATTTCGTCCGCTAGCTTTTGTTGGTCTTCTAACTTCTTCTCTAATTCTTTTACTTTCAGTGTGTGTTCTTGTTCTTTTAATGATAAGCGTTCCGCTTCTTCTTTTTGAATTTGTGCTTTTAGGCTTTCTCTTTCCGTATTTAATTTTCTTTGTAATTCAATTTCTAGTTCTGCTTCCTTGGTTTGCATAGCTTGTACTTCTTTCAAAAAAGCCAACTCCTTTTCTTGGAATTCTTTTACTTGCTTTCCCATGTTTTCCTGTCCTTCCTGTGCAAGTTTTAATTTGTGTTCGTATTGCTCTGCTAAGCTCTTTTTTAATTGTTCAGATAATTCGTTTTCAATTTTTAATTTTTGATCTGCCAATAGTTGATTGGTTTCTTCCTCTTTCTTTTTTTGCCAATCGGTCATTTTACCGCGTAACTCTTTTTCCACTTCCTCACGGATAGCATCAGTAGGCTCAAAGCTATGGTGGCATTTGGGACAGGAAACGGTGTAATTTGACATAGGTGATATTTTACTGATTACAAAGATGCAAAAAAAGAGGGAAACAAATAAGGAAAACTCGTGGCGTACGCAAAGCCAAATTTCATTTGCTTTGTTCGCCTCGGAGATTAGCTCACTACGTTCGCTTGACTCCGAGTGGGTGCTTACTCAAAGCCTTTTAAAAAATAACGTTTCACGTTATTTTTTGCTTTTGTATGCCATCGCAGTTACGCAAGCAAGCTTGCGACCTGCTCTCGCATACAAAAGCCTATTCAACTTTGTTGAATAGGCTTTGTGCGGAAGAGGAGACTCGAACTCCCACGCCCGGTTTATGAGCGCTACCACCTCAAGGTAGTGCGTCTACCAATTTCGCCACCTCCGCTTGTGCGTTGCAAAAATAGTTAAAAAAAATGAGCCTCCGTTATGGGAGACTCATTAAATAAATTTCGGAATATTCGATTATAAACCTTTCAAAACTTCATTCGCAGAACGAACATAGTCATCATTTTTTGCATCAGTCGCTAATTTTATACAAGTATTTGCACTTTCTTTAGCACCTGCCTTATCACCCAACGCTTTTTGTGCTTTACCTTTTAATAAAAATAACCAATATGCTTTTGCATTTGTTTCAATTGCTTTATTCACGTTGACTAAAGTTTTTGCATAATCTTTGTCCATGTCAAAATAAAACGTAGCGGCAGCAGCATAAGCATTTGAATTTACTGAAGTACCCGCAAGTGTTGCTTCTACTTGTTTGCGAATGGTTGATTTAATATCAGTAGCCACTGGAACATTAACAAGCACTTTACCCCATTTTAATTGGATTGTTGCAGTTTCTGGAGTTATGTTTCCAACACCTATCGTAAATGTTTCTGTAGTATTACTTGTGATTTCAGGTTTAACAGTTAATCTTACAATATCTTCTGCTTCTTTGTATTCAAAACTGCCCCAACCTTTTGAATTAGAATTGAAAATAATGGTCCATTCATTTTCACCTGGGATAGTAAATAAACCATAAGCGCCAGCTGGTAATACTTTACCGCCAATAGTTACTGCATCAGAAAAAGTTACTTTAGTTGCACCATTGGCACCCGTGCGCCAAACTTGTCCAACAGGCGCTAGCAAAGTTCCTTTGCCAAAAACTGGACGTCCCTTTAAACTTGGTCTTGAATAAACAATTTCAATTTTACCTAAACCAAAATCCTGAATTAAAGTTTGTGTTGGGCTAGGCGCAGGCATTTTTACTTGTGCACCTGCAACCAAGCTCATAAAAGTTCCAATAATAAAAAGCATTTTTTTCATCGTTATAATTTTAGATAACAAACCTAGATATTTTTTAGGTAATTATAGGTTATTTTTTTTGAAATGCCGGGTGGAATCGATCTAAGGTATCTCTTAAAAATTCTCTGTTTAAGTGGGTGTAAATTTCAGTAGTGGTAATGCTTTCATGACCCAGCATTTCCTGGACTGCCCTCAAATCGGCGCCACCTTCCACCAAATGAGTGGCAAATGAGTGACGGAAACTATGTGGCGAAATGGACTTGGTAATACCCGCTTTCCTAATTAAGTCCTTAATGATATAAAAAATCATGACCCGACTCAGCCCCTTGCCACGGTTGTTTAAAAACAAGATATCCTCGTTGTCCTTAGCAGGTGTTTGATGCACGCGAATGGTATCCTTGTAAAGTTTAATGAATTTAATAGCATCAGAACCAATAGGGACTAATCTTTCTTTATCTCCTTTGCCAATGACTCTTATAAAGCCAACATCTAGGTATAGGCAGGATATTTTTAAATTGATCGCTTCCGTTACCCTTAATCCTGAACTATACATAGTTTCTAAAATTGCTTTATTACGACCGCCTTCTGGTTTACTCAAATCTATTTGCGCAATAACTTGTTCAATTTCTTCGAAGCTTAATACATCAGGTAGCTTTCTTCTTGTTTTTGGGGAGGGCAGTAATGTGGTTGGGTTAATGGTGCAAATTTGTTCAAGCAAACAATATTTAAAGAAAGATTTGATACCAGAAATTATTCTAGCCTGTGAGGTGGGGGCCATCTCCATTTCACCAATACATTGCATAAATGATTGCAAATGTTGTAAGGTAACATCCGCCGGACTAACAGGGGCGTTAATGGATACTAAATAGTCGGAAAGTTTATCAATATCTCTTAAATATGCTTCTACCGAATGATCACTTAATGATTTTTCAAGTTGTAAAAAAGCCTTAAATCCTTTTTTATAGACAGTCCAATGCATGATACTGATATAATAGATTTGATAGTTAAGCTATAATGATTTTATTTCGCGTCTGATTCCACTTCAGATTAAACATTATATGAAAGTAAAT
>CAIWBA010000061.1 GCA_903910765.1 uncultured Bacteroidota bacterium | reverse complement strand
TATATGTTAGCGCAAGGATGGTTACATGGCGATTGCTTGACTGTTACTGGAAAAACAATTGCAGAAAATTTAGCAGGTGTACCTGATTTAGATTTTGACCAACAAAAAATAATCTATCCTAAGGAAAATCCGATCAAAGCAACAGGCCACTTACAAATTATGTATGGCAATTTAGCAACGGGTGGAAGTGTTGCAAAAATTTCAGGAAAGGAAGGTGATATGTTTGAAGGACCTGCGCGCGTATTTGATGGAGAGCATGCATTGATTGAAGGTATTAATTCAAAAAAGATTCAACCAGGTGATGTTGTTGTTATAAAAAATGTTGGACCCATTGGTGCACCGGGTATGCCGGAGATGTTAAAACCAACCTCTGCCATTATTGGTGCAGGATTAGGAAAGTCAGTGGCATTAATTACTGACGGACGTTTTAGTGGCGGTACCCATGGATTTGTGATCGGACATATTACACCGGAGGCTTACAAAGGTGGATTGATTGGCGTGGTAGAAGATGGAGACATTATTGAATTAAATGTTCCAAAAAGAACCATGACTTTAAAAGTGGATGAAGCAACTATTGCAAAAAGAAGAGCAGCACAACCGGCGCCAGTTTTAAAAGCTACGAATGGGGTGCTTTGGAAATATGCAAAGTTGGTGAAGGATGCAAGTGAAGGATGTGTAACAGACGAGAATTAAAAACCCCCACCGGGTTTAAGTTTGATAAATGAAGAACGAAAAAATGATTTTATGGAAACGATAATTGCAAAAACAACAGAAGAAAAAGTAGCAGCGAAAATTGCGCCAATTACTTTGACTGGTTCGCAAGCGGTACTAGAAGCATGTATTGCGGAAGGTGCTGATACCATATTCGGTTATCCGGGTGGTGCTATCATGCCTATCTATGATGCGTTGTATGATTATAATGACAAACTAAAACATATTTTAGTAAGACATGAGCAAGGTGGCATACATGCTGGACAAGGTTATGCGCGTACCTCTGGAAAAGTGGGTGTGGTTTTTGCAACGAGTGGTCCAGGTGCAACTAATTTAGTAACAGGTTTAGCAGATGCAATGATTGATAGTACACCACTAGTTTGTATTACTGGACAAGTGTTTGCACATTTATTAGGAACAGACGCATTTCAGGAAACAGATATTATCAATATCACCATGCCGGTAACGAAATGGAATTATCAAATTACCGATGCCACTGAAATTCCAGGCATATTGGCCAAAGCATTTTATTTGGCAAGAAGCGGACGACCTGGTCCTGTACTCATTGACATTACCAAAAATGCTCAGATACAATCTTTCAATTATGAAGGATACACGCCTTGTAATCATATCCGCAGTTATCGCCCAAAGCCGGTGATTCGTAAAAACTTTATTGATGAGGCGGTGGCATTAATTAATAATGCAAAAAAACCATTGGTCATTTTTGGACAAGGGGTGATATTGGGAAAAGCAGAAAGTGAATTTAAAAAGTTTATTGAAAAATCGGGCATGCCAGCTGCATGGACTATTTTAGGATTGAGTGCCTTACCTACAGATCATCCACAAAATGTGGGCATGTTGGGTATGCATGGAAATTACGGCCCGAATGTATTAACGAATGAGTGCGATGTATTAATCGCTGTGGGTATGCGTTTTGATGATCGTGTTACAGGCCGATTAGATAAATATGCCAAGCAAGCAAAAGTGATTCACTTAGATATTGATCCTTCTGAAATTGATAAAAATGTAAAAGCTGATGTGGGCGTATGGGGTGATTGTAAAGAAACATTACCATTACTTACTTTAGGTATTGAACAAAAGGATCGATCTGAATGGTTACAAGTATTTGCTTCCTATACACAAAAGGAATATGATCAATGTATTAAAGATGAAGTATATCCCGCAACAGAGGAGATGACGATGGGTGAAGTGATCCGATTAGTCAACGAAACTACCCTAGGAAACGCAGTCATGGTAACGGATGTAGGGCAGCACCAAATGGTGACCTGTCGTTATGCAAAGTTTAATGAATCCAGGAGTAATGTAACATCGGGTGGATTAGGTACCATGGGATTTGGATTGCCAGCAGCCATTGGTGCAAAGTTTGGTGCACAAGATAGAACAGTGATTGCCGTGATTGGGGATGGTGGAATTCAAATGACCATTCAGGAACTAGGTACAATAATGCAAACAGGGGTGGATGTGAAAATTATGATATTGAATAATCAGTTTTTAGGAATGGTACGTCAGTGGCAACAGTTGTTCAATGACAAGCGCTATTCATTTGTAGATATTCAAAGTCCTGATTATGTGATGGTGGCAAAAGCTTATGGTATTGAAGGTGCAAAAATTTCACACCGACATGAATTGGAGGCAGGAATAAAAACAATGTTGGCACACAAGGGATCTTATTTATTAGAAGTAATGGTTGGAAAGGAACACAATGTATTCCCGATGGTACCACAGGGTTGTAGCGTTTCAGAAATCAGACTCAAGTAGCGAAGCTTTTGAGTCTGATTCGAGCGAGTCTGAAAGACGAGCTCAAATCAAAATTGAAGAAGCTTTTGAGTCTGATTCGAGCGAGTCTGAAAGACGAGCTCAAATAGAAATTGAAGTAGGGTATAATAATAAAAAAAAGAAACTATGGATACAAATACGGAAAAACAGGAATACACTATAACGGTGTACACTGAAAATCAGGTAGGATTGTTGAATCGTATTGCCATTATTTTTTCACGTCGAAAAATTAATGTTGAAAGTTTAAACACTTCACCTTCTGAAATTGATGGCATACACCGATTCACCATCGTGATACATGAATCAAGATCAGTGGTGATTAAATTGGTACGTCAAATTGAAAAGCAAGTGGAAGTATTAAAAACATATTTTAATACCAATGATGAAATAGTATGGCAGGAGTTGGCATTGTATAAAGTATTGTCTGAGGAAATTACAGAGCGCGTGAAAGTGGAAAGATTATTGAGAGAGTTTGGCGCGCGCGCGATAGCGATTCGTAAGGACTTTATTGTATTTGAAACTACGGGCCATCGTGAGGAAACGAATAAATTAATGAAAGCCTTGGAACCCTTTGGCTTAGTGGAGTTTGTCAGAAGCGCGCGCGTAGCCATCATTAAAGAGAGCAGCGGGTTTCATGAAAAGTTAAAAGATTTTGAAAACAGAGAACCTAGTGAGGAAGTTATTGAAAACGAATACTTAGGGAAAAGAGAAGCGGTATTCACGATGTAAAAAATAGGACCATTAAAAACGAAAAAAAATAAACACGCAACACAAATAATAATAAACAAATAAAAATTTTAAATCTTAATTAAACTCAAAGTAAAATGGCAAAATTAAATTTCGGAGGTACCGAGGAAAATGTAGTCACCCGTGACGAATTCCCATTAGCAAAAGCACAGGAAGTTTTAAAAAATGAAACTATCGCCGTAATTGGATATGGTGTGCAAGGTCCTGGACAAGCATTAAACCAAAAAGAAAATGGCGTAAATGTAATTATTGGACAAAGAAAAAATTCAAAAAGTTGGGATAAGGCAGTAGCAGATGGTTTTGTTCCAGGCACTACTTTATTTGAAATAGAAGAAGCTTTAGAAAAAGGAACTATTATTTGTTATTTATTAAGTGACGCTGCGCAAATTGCAATGTGGCCAACCGTAAAAAAACATTTAACCCCAGGAAAAGCATTGTATTTTTCTCATGGTTTTGGTATCACTTTTAATGAGCAAACAGGTATTGTACCTCCAGCGGATGTGGATGTATTTTTAGTTGCCCCTAAAGGATCAGGAACATCTTTAAGAAGAATGTTTTTACAAGGTCGTGGCTTAAATAGTAGTTATGCTATCTTCCAAGATGCAACAGGAAAGGCATGGGACAGAGTTATTGCCTTGGGTATCGCTATTGGATCTGGTTACTTATTTGAAACAGATTTCAAAAAAGAAGTTTTTTCTGATTTAACTGGGGAGCGAGGTACATTAATGGGCGCAATTCAAGGTATCTTTGCAGCGCAATATGAAGTGTTGCGTAAAAACGGTCACAGCCCTTCTGAAGCTTTTAATGAAACTGTGGAGGAATTAACACAATCATTAATGCCATTGGTTGCTGAAAATGGAATGGATTGGATGTATGCAAACTGTTCAACTACTGCACAAAGAGGTGCATTAGATTGGTGGAAAAAATTCCGCGATGCTACATTACCTGTTTTTAGTGACTTATATAAAAGTGTTGCCACTGGCGTTGAGTCGGCACGTTCCATTGATTTAAACAGTAAGCCTGATTACCGTGAAAAATTAGAAGTGGAATTAGCTGAATTACACAATAGTGAAATGTGGCAAGCGGGACGAACTGTAAGAAGTTTAAGACCAGAAAATCAACCAGGTAAATAAGGTTGGTTTAAACATAGATGATTATAAATTGGGTAGCACAATAATAAAAAGCGCTACTCAATTTATTTCAATCAAATAATTCATCGAAGGATGAATCATATTAAAGGGAATATATGAGTGAAGCAAAGAATGTAAATAAACCTGTACTGGATATTGCCGGAGCAGCAGAACGATTAAAGTCGGTCGTAACACATACGCCACTTCAGTTCAATGCCAACTTATCTCGCAAATATCAGTGCAGTGTATATTTAAAGAGAGAGGATTTACAAATTGTACGCTCTTATAAATTAAGAGGTGCGTATAATATGATGCATCAACTATCACCTGAGCTATTGGCAAAGGGTGTAGTGTGTGCGAGTGCGGGTAACCATGCGCAGGGCTTTGCGTATAGTTGTAAAAAACTAGGTGTTAAGGGTGTGGTATTTATGCCCATCCCTTCTCCGCAACAAAAAGTAAACCAAACAAAAATGTTTGGTGATGAGTTTGTGGAAGTGGTTTTAGTGGGAGATACTTTTGATGATACTGCGATTGCAGCAAAAGCGTATACCATTGAACATGGTATGACATTCATTCCTCCATTTGATCATCCGGCAATTATCTCAGGACAAGCAACAGTAGGTGTTGAAATTTTAGATGATATTAAAACATTAACCCCGGATCCCATTGATTTCATTTTTTTACCCGTGGGTGGTGGCGGATTAAGTGCAGGTGTCGGCACTTATTTTAAACAAAAATCACCTAATACAAAAGTGATTGGCTTGGAACCAGAAGGGGCACCAAGTATGTTTTGGGCATTGAAATCAGGCGAGCCTGTTGAATTAGAAAACATTGACAAATTTGTGGATGGCGCGTCGGTGAAAAGAGTTGGAGATGTCACATTTGCATTTTGTAAAGATGCACTAGATGATATGCATTTGGTACCAGAAGGAAAAATTTGTACCACTATTTTGCAAATGTATAATGAAGAAGCGATGGTGGTTGAGCCAGCGGGTGCCATGTCCATAGCTGCTTTGGATGATTACGCGGAGCAAATAAAAGGTAAAACAATTGTATGTATTGTAAGCGGCGGTAATAATGATATTGCACGCATGCAAGAAATTAAAGAAAGGTCTTTATTATATGAAGGCTTAAAATATTATTTCTTAATTCGATTTGCACAACGTCCAGGATCCTTAAAGGAATTTGTAAATAAAGTATTAGGACCTTATGATGATATCACGAGGTTTGAATATGTACAAAAGCACAATAAGGAAGCGGGACCAGCACTGGTTGGATTGGAATTAAGATCTAAAAAAGATCATGAAACACTCATAAATAATATGAAAAAGTATCAGATCAATTACAACGAAATAAACAAAGACGATAATATTTATGGCTACTTAATATAGGTAACATAAAATGTGGTCATTAAAAAATAGGGATATGCAGGTTTTAAAATTTGGCGGGAGTTCGGTAGGAACTGAAAGTGCAATAGGAAATGTAGTAAACATTGTAACACAAAGTTTACAAAACAAGCCATGTATTGTTGTGGTATCTGCTATGCAAGGGGTTACGGATCAATTATTAATGTTAGCACAAACGGCAGCACAAGGAAATGAGGCCTATAAAACGATTATTGAAAATATTGAGCAAAAGCATTTGGATATTGTTCGCATATTATTACCGATACAACAACAAAGTGCTACTTTAAGTATTGTCAAACAATTAATCAATGAGATAGAAGCAAATTGTGAAGGCTTATTCATGTTAAAGGAGTTATCGCCGCGCATGAAGGATAAGATTGTTTGTTATGGCGAGTTATTATCATCAAAAATTATAGCAGCTACATTTGCAGCTAAAGGAATTAACCAACAATGGGTGGATGCACGCGAGTTAATTAAAACAGATTCTAATTTTTTAAATGCAGTTGTTGATAAAGAATTAACCTATAAAACAATTCAGGATTATTTTAAAAATCCTGCCAATGCATTTGACTTATATATAGCACCCGGATTTATTTCCTCCGATAAGGAAGGAAACACTACTACATTGGGCAGGGGCGGATCCGATTATACAGGCGCCATATTTGCTGCAGCTTTAGAAGCGGATCGTTTAGAAATTTGGACAGATGTGAGTGGTATGATGACTGCAGATCCAAGGATTGTGCACAATGCAAAAGAAATTCCACAAATTTCTTACCAGGAAGCGATGGAGTTATCGCATTTTGGTGCAAAGGTTATTTATCCGCCGACCATACAACCGGTCATGCATAAAAATATACCGGTATTAATTAAAAACACCTTTGATGCAAATCATCCGGGAACAATCATTCAAAATGAGTCACCTAAGGATGATAATTTTATCCGAGGCATTTCAAGCATACAAGATATTTGTTTATTAAGCTTGGAAGGAAGTGGTATGGTAGGTATACCAGGATTTTCAAAAAGATTATTTGAGGCACTAGCGAATAAGCAAATCAACATTATTTTAATCACGCAAAGTTCATCTGAACATTCAATATGTGTTGGGGTAAATATGCAGGATGCGCACCAAGCTAAAATAGCCGTGGATGCGGAGTTTGAGAAAGAAATACAAACACAAAAAGTAGAACCCTTAATTATTGAAAAGGAAGTTTCAATATTGGCTTTAGTAGGAGAGCAAATGAAAAGTCACCCTGGGGTGAGTGGAAAAATGTTTGGTGTGTTGGGACGTAATGGTATTAATGTACGCGCTATTGCACAAGGGTCTTCCGAAAAAAATATCACAGCAGTAATTGCAACACCCGATGTACGTAAGGCCATCAACGTATTGCATGAAGCTTTTTTTGAAACCTCTTATAAGCAAGTCAATTTATATATAGCTGGTGTTGGAAATGTGGGCGGTAAATTAATTGATCAAATTAAGAAGCAAGCAGCATATGTACAGGAACAACTGCGTTTACAAATAAATATTGTAGGTATTGCCAATAGTAAACGACAAATTATTAATCAAGATGGTATTGATTTATCTAATTGGCGGGAACAGCTTGTAGATGCGCCTTTGGGTGATATTAATAAATATGTAAGTACTATTATTGATAATAACTTACGCAATAGTGTGTTTGTAGATGTGACAGCACATGAACAAGTAGCCAATGCATATGCGCAATTATTAGGTAAGGCAGTTTCGGTGGTGGCATGTAATAAAATAGCCTGCTCGTCACCCTATGATAATTACTTGAAATTAAAATCATTAGCACGAGAGTACAATGCTTCGTTTTTATTTGAAACCAATGTGGGCGCCAGTTTACCAATTATTGGCACATTAAATAACTTAATATTAAGCGGGGATTCTATTAATAAAATACAAGCGGTATTATCGGGCACATTGAATTTTGTGTTTAACCAATATGACGGAACAGTGCCATTTGCACAAGTGGTGCGTCAGGCACAAGCCGAAGGGTATACTGAACCAGATCCAAGAATGGACTTAGGTGGAACGGATGTTATGCGTAAAATAATGATCTTGGCAAGGGAAGCAGGCAACAAAATTGAGATGTCAGATATTGAGAATGAAGGATTTTTACCTGCAAGTTGCTTTGATGGATCAGTAGAAGATTTTTATAAGGAAATGGAAAAGCAAGAGCCTCATTTTAAAAAGATATATGATGCAGCTGCTGCAAAAAATTGCAAATTAAAATTTGTGGCCAATTTTGAAAATGATGCCAATGGAAAAGGAGTTGCCAAAGTTGGATTACAACATATTGAACCAAGCTCCGATTTTTATCATTTATATGGTAAGGATAATTTGGTGTTGTTTTATTCAGGTCGTTATCCTGAATTGCCATTGGTGGTAAAGGGTGCGGGTGCTGGAGCCGATGTAACGGCATCGGGTGTGTTTGCAGATATTATCAGAGCAGCAAGAGTATAAAATATTATTATGGTTCCAAGTAATCAATGGATTAAAATAAAAGCCCCTGCCACCGTAGCAAATATGGTGTGTGGATTCGATATATTGGGCTTTGCCGTGAACGATCCCTATGATGAAATGGAAATGCGATGGGTTGCGCGTACTGAGCAAGAGCCAAGCATTGTTATTATTAATTTGGATGCATATAACCTACCTACTGAACCAGAAAAAAATGTAGCGGGGGCGGCCTTACTTGCTTTGTTGGAGGAGTATGATAAAACTAATATTAAGTTCGAAGTAAAAATTAATAAGCGCATCAAACCCGGAAGTGGCGTGGGTTCCAGTGCAGCAAGCTCGGCAGGTGCAGTAGTTGGGGCTAATTATTTATTAGGAAATATATTTACCAAGGATGATTTAGTGCGATTTGCAATGAATGGTGAAAAAGTGGCATCGGGTGTAAAGCATGCGGATAATATCGCTCCATGTATTTTTGGAGGCGTTACATTAGTGCGATCTATCTTCCCATTAGAAATAGTTACCTTACCCTCACCTGAATTATTTGTAACCATTGTGCATCCACAAATTGAAGTTCGAACAGCAGATGCACGTAGCATATTAAGACAAAAGGTATTATTAAAAGATGCTATTAAGCAATGGGGCAATATAGCTGGACTAGTGGCAGGATTAATGAAATCAGATTATGATTTAATAGGAAGGTCATTGGAGGATGTGATTATTGAACCCGTGAGATCCATATTAATCCCCGGCTTTGATGCATTAAAAATATCCTGTAAACAAGCAGGCGCTCTAGGTGGTGGTATTTCAGGTTCCGGTCCTTCTATATTTATGTTAAGCAAGACCGAAGAAATTGCGAAAGCGGTTGAAAAGGAAATGCATGAATTGTATGCGGCAATGAATTTACCACATCACACTTATGTAACCACTATTAATCAAAAAGGCGTAGAGATAGTAGATTTATTTTAAGTAAAGTAAAACGGATTAAATATATTTTTCATCAATGCAGTATTATAGTTTACAAAAACAATCACCGAATGTTGATTTCAGAACCGCGGCCATAACTGGCCAGGCACCTGATAAGGGATTGTATTTTCCAATAGAGATTCCAAAATTTACTGCAGCTCAAATTGAAAATTTTAAAACATTAGATAAAGCAAGTTTGGCTTTTGAGGTAATGCGCCCTTATGTAGGCGGCACCATCGATGACGCTACTTTAAAAAACATTTGTGCAGAAACCATCAATTTCGATTTTCCATTAGTTCCTATTACCGATACTATTTCTTCCCTTGAATTATTTCATGGTCCCACACTAGCATTTAAGGATGTGGGTGCGCGATTTATGAGTAGGTGCTTAGGGTATTTTTCTAAACAAGCGCGCTCAGAAAATGCTGCAGCGAATAATCACAATACAGAAGCTACTAAACCAAGCACCGTATTAGTCGCAACTAGTGGAGACACGGGAGGTGCTGTAGCCAATGGGTTTTTAGGTGTGGCGGGGGTGGATGTAATTATATTATATCCCAAAGGGAAGGTGAGCCCTATTCAAGAATTACAATTAACCACTTTGGGACTAAACATCACTGCTTTGGAAGTGGATGGAAGTTTTGATGATTGTCAAGCCATCGTGAAAGAAGCATTTATGGATGGTGAATTAAATGCCGCCTATAATTTAACATCGGCTAATTCAATAAATGTAGCTAGATGGTTACCGCAGCAATTGTATTATTTTTTCGCATGGCAACAATGGGTGGCAAAATATCAAGATGCCGTTGGCAACTATCCACCAATGAATATTGTAGTACCAAGTGGAAATTTTGGTAATATTTGTGCAGGTATGATTGCAAAGGCAAGTGGATTACCCTTGGGACATTTTGTTGCGGCATGTAATTCGAATGATGTTGTAACCAGGTACATGGCTACTGAAAAATATGAAGTAAAGCCTTCTGTTGTAACTATATCGAATGCAATGGATGTAGGCAACCCTAGTAATTTTATTCGTATCCTAGAAATGATGCAAAATAATTTTACTTCATTAAGTAACGCATTAACAAGTTATAGTATTACGGACGCTGATACCAAAGCAACCATAGCGCGCGTATATAAAACCAATAACTATATTTTAGATCCCCATGGCGCCGTTGCATTTATAGCGGCTGAGCTATTTTTATCGGAACAACAAGTAAATAATAAAACGATTAGTAGCACTGAAGACGCTTTCAACGCAGGTGCCATTATATTAGAGACAGCACATCCAGTCAAATTTCCTGAAGTGGTGGAAGAAGCAATAGGGCAAGCCTTGACGATACCCGATTCTGTGCAAGATTTATTTGAAAAAGAAAAAGTGTCTATTCCTCTGGAACCCAATTATACTGCGTTTAAAAATTGGATGCTTAATAAATAATTTTTCTATTGCGTAAAAAAGCCTCCCCGAAAAATCGAGAAGGCTTCTATTTTAATTAGCGGTTGCTTATTTTTTTCTTTCAATTTCTTTATTCAACTCTTCAATGTCGACGGATCTTTCCGTGTTATCTCCCAATAAATATTTTGAAAAATAATCAGCTGTTTTCCAGAACCAATATTCACTCATATCTCCGAAGCCATGTCGTTGTGTAGGTAAAATTAACATATCAAAACGCTTATTGGCTTTGATTAAAGCATTCACCACACGAATGGTATTCGCAGGATGAACATTATTATCAATCTCGCCATGAATCAATAATAATTTTCCTTTTAAATTTTTAGCAATGTCTGGATTTTTATCAATCATATAAGAAAACGTAGTATCCCCTTTATCAGAAATATTTTCTTTTACCCCATTGTGTTTTTCACTCCACCATCTGTTGTAAACACTATTGTCATGATTGCCAGCATTGCTTACTGCTACTTTAAAAATATCAGGATAAGCAAACATAGCCGCGGTACTCATAAAGCCACCACCACTATGACCGTGGATACCTACTTTATCACGATCAATAAAAGTAAATCGGTCAGCCAATTGTTCAATCGCTGCCTTTTTATCCGCTAATCCGTAATCTCTTAAATTGCCATAGCCGTAATTATGATACCACTTACTGCGCGCAGGATGCCCCCCTCTGTTTCCAATGGTTACCACTACAAATCCCAATTGCGCCAAGCGATCAATACGATCCATTCCCTTACTAAAACTTTTATTTACTGATTCTGTTTGTGGTCCAGGATAAACATATTCAATAATGGGATATTTTTTAGTGCTATCGAAATCATAAGGTTTATACATAACACCAAAAATATCAGTAATGCCATCATCCGCTTTTACTTTAAATGTTTCTGGAAATTTATACCCTGCTGAAAATAAGGAAGTTAAATCTGCCGTTTCTAAATCCATTAATTTTTTTCCTTCAGCTGAATATAATGCCGACGAAGGTGTTGCATTAACACGAGAAGAATTATTTACGAAATAATTTTTCTTATCGTTCATGCTAAAGTTGTGGTCATAATTTCCAGGGTTTAATAATTGTAAACCTGTACCATCAAAGTTAACTTTGTATAAATGCAAATAATAAGGATCTTCCTTAGTATTGATGTTTACATTTTCTCGTCCGTTTGCTGAGAAGTAGACCACTCTTTTATCTTCATCAATGGATACCACATCTTCAATATGCCATGGTCCATGGGTAATTTGATTTTTTACTTTACCCTCTTTGTCATGTAAATACAAATGTGCCCAGCCATCACGCTCACTCCATTCAATTATTTCCTCGCCATTTTTAACCAAGCCTGGCTTTTTAATTTCAACATAAGTATTTAAACTTTCTTCAATTAATGTTTTCACGACACCTGTGTTAATATCAACGACACATTGATCAATTTTTTTCAAATCACGACTGGTGCGCGCTAAATAAAGACGATCATTCGTACCTAACCATATACTTGGTCTATGTTCATCGTCTCTTGCATTCACATTGGCTGTTTTATTCCAAACAGCAACATCTTGATCCTTAAATAAGGATACATCTATTTCCTTATAACTAAATGCATTCATATCAACAATCATCAAATGATCCATGGGTGCTTCTTTTTCGCCGGGCATCCAGTACTTATAGGTTTCTAATGTAGGTCTTGGCTCAGCGATACTATTGATTACCCATAAATCTTTTACTTTACGATTGTCCACTTTAGTGATTGCGAGATGTTTGCTATCCTCACTCCATAAACCATATACAGGTTTTCTTTTATTTTTATTTTTTTCTGCATCTACATTTGTTTCTCCACCACCACCATAAGCACTTTCACTATGCCAGCTATAATTTTGAATGCCATCTTTGGTAATAGCATGTTCAACAATGGTACTGTCCTCATCGTTTAAGATGGCTTTGTTGAAATTTTCTTTGTCCATATAAAACAAATTATAATTTCTCCCAAACACCACTATTTTTTCATCAGGTGAAATATTTGCCCAACTTGGTTTGCGTTTCGGTTTTTTAAAGCCGACCAATTCATTGAGCTGCTCTGTAATCAAATTGTATTCAAAATAAAATGTTTTTTTAATTTTTTCAGGTTTCACATCTTTCTTAACAATGGCATCTTTGTTTATTTCAATGGTACTTTTTACCTCGAATTGAATCCAATTTTCATCTTTGATGAATTTTAAAGAATCAATAGGTAAATGCTGGCCATCAAATGGATCCTTGATAATTTTAGTTAATTCGGCTGCAATTTTATCTCTATTAAACATTGCCTTTTTTTCTCCTTTCATTGGGTCCACTATATTCCATTGTTTGCCTTCGCTAGTTTCAAAAGTGTACCAAAACTTATTTGATAGCTTTAGCCAATGCGGATCAATAGACAAGGAGAAAATCATTTTGTCTAATTTTTTAGGAGAAAACCTTGCTGCTAAAAAATAGTTTGCCTTTTGCTGACTGATGGCAAAAAAAGGCAGAAATAGAATAATAAGTAAAATGTGTTTACGCATAGTATAATTTTGTATAAGAAAATTACCAAATTAGTGGTAATCTACCTACTTGCACCCCTGTTTTTTTATAAAAGGTAATGAACTAATGAAATATGTTTTAAATTAGAGAAATTATTTTTTATGAAATATAAGTTTCGTTATTATTTGACAATTATTTTAATAGTCAATGGATCTATATTGAATGCGCAAGTAGCTAAGTTGGATGCAAAATCATCCTACCAAGATGACACCCGCAATGAACGTATTGCAAAAACATATCCGATTATCGATCAATTATATAAAGAGTTCGCTTTAAAGAATCATTTTCCTGGTTATGCCTTTGGAATTGTTGTAGATGGACAATTGGTATATAAGGGCAGTGGTGGCTATGCTAATTTGGAAGAAAAAATACCTGCAACTTCTGCTTCCATGTTCCGGATTGCGTCCATGTCAAAAAGTTTTACCGCTTTGGCCATTTTAAAATTAAGAGATGAAGGAAAGCTACAATTAGATGATGCTGTTGAAAAATACATACCTGCGTTAAAAGGACAAGGACTTACCAAAGATGCCCCGGTGATCACTATTCGGCATTTGATGACGCATAGTGCAGGTTTCCCTGAAGACAATCCTTGGGGCGATCGACAGTTGGCAGATACGGAAGATGAGTTAAATGCTTTAATTAAAAAACAATTATCATTATCAAACACGGCAGGTTTAGAATACGAGTATAGTAATTTGGGATTTACGATGTTGGGTTATATTATTCATAAAGTATCAGGAATGACTTATGATACTTATATTACTAAAAACATTTTAGTGCCTTTACAAATGCAGGGTACTACTTATGAATATACCACTGTCCCTAAAAATTTATTTGCGAATGGCTATCGTTATATTAATGATCAATGGAGAAAGGAACAACCATTAAAAAATGGAATTTATGGTGCGATGGGTGGCATGATTACATCTATTGATATGTTTAGTAAATATGTTGCAATGCATGAGGGCGCTTGGCCTGCTAGGGACGCGGCGGAAACCTTTCCGATTAAAAGAAGTAGTATTAGGGAAATGCACCAACCAGCGCGTTTTATTGGCATCAAAACCACAAAAAAATATGCAAGTGAAAAACGACTTGCAGCTACCAATAGTTATACCTATGGTTTAAACTGGTTGATGGATGAATACAATCGAAAAAGCATCGCACATAGTGGTGGCTTGCCTGGCTTTGGATCCAATTGGCGCTTTTTCCCTGACTATGGTGTCGGTGTAATTTTATTTGCGAATGTAACTTATGCACCCACCTCAAAAATTAATCTCATTGTATTAGATACCCTTATTCAATTAGCACAATTAAAACCAAGGCCCATCAAGGTTTCCAACATTTTAATTGAAAGACAAAAACAATTAGCAAATATCATTACAAATTGGAATACAGGGACGCCCATATTTGCTGAAAACTTTTTTGAAGATTATCCTATAGAAGAGCTAAAAAATTCGGCGAATGCCATTTTTACGAAAGTGGGCAACATAATTAAGATGAATACCATGATTCCCGAAAACCAATTAAGGGGCTATTGTATCATTGATTGTGCAAAGGGAAAAATAAAATTAAGCTTTACATTAACTCCTGAAAATCCTGCATTAATTCAGGAATATCATTTGGCGATTGTAGATTAGGGATCGTTTAATATTGAAAATCAATCTTATTATTCAAATAATTAATAAGATTTTCAGGCCTTATCACATTCTAGCTAGGATTCGCCATAATTACATTAATTTGCAGCCTTATTTAGCTTATTAATTAGATGTAAATTATGGAAGAACAAAAAAAGAAAAAGCAGGCCAATGTCCGCAAGGTGGTTATTGGTACTTTATTATTAGTCGCCTTATATTTTGGCGGTAAAAAAGTAATCTTTTCAATTACCCACGAGACTACGGATAATGCACAAATAGAAACCTCTATTGTGCCTGTTTTAACTAGAATTTCTGGGTATGTTAAAACCATTGCGATTAAAGATTACGATTCAGTGGGTCAAAATCAATTAGTCGCTGAAATTGATGATGCCGAATTACAAGTACAATTACTAGAACAACAATCTGATTTGATGCAATCCATGGCGGATGTATCCAATGCACAAGCACAACTAGAAAATGGAATTTTATCTTTAAAAAATAACAAAGGCGTTATTGACTTAAGAGCAATCAAACAAAAAAAGGCAAATAATGACTTAAAGAGAGATGAAAATTTATTTAAAGAACAAGCCATCACTAGAAAACAGGTAGAGGAAACTGAATTTCAATTAGCAGCTGCCAATCAAGAATTAACTAATGCGCAAACAGAATTAGCGACTGCAAATAATAGAATTGCAGTGTTAAGACAAAATGTGAATAGGGCAATGGCGTTAATTGAAATGAAAAAAACGAAGATCAAAGAAACTGAGTTGAAATTATCGTATACCAAAATCATTACACCAAATGCTGGAAAGATTGGGAAAAAGAATATTAATATTGGACAGTTTGTGCAAGCGGGCACACCTTTATTCTCCATTGTAAATGATAGTAGCTATTGGATTGTAGCTAATTTTAAAGAAAGTCAATTAGAAAGTTTACAAGAAGGAAAAAGTGTAAAAATTCGTTTGGATGCATTTCCCGATCTAGACATCGAAGGAAACATATTAAGTTTAAGTGATGCAACAGGTGCTAAGTTTTCCTTGTTGCCTCCGGATAATTCAAGTGGAAACTTTATTAAAGTAACCCAAAGAATTCCTGTAAAAATTGCCATTAACAATCAAGCTGCTTTCAAAAATAAATTGAGAGCGGGGATGAGCGTATTTATCACCGTTGACAAATAGTTCATATGGCTGCGCTTAAGGGCTTTGCAAGAGCAATTATAGTAATTACAACTGTATCAGCTGCCATCATGGAGCTGATAGATACTTCTATTGTCAATGTTGCATTGAATGATATCTCTGGAAGCTTAGGTGTGAGTATTGAAGATGTAAGTTGGGTAATTACTTCCTATGCAATTGCGAATGTTATCATCATACCCCTCACAGGATTTTTGGCTGAATATTTTGGTCGTAAAAATTATTATATTGTTTCGATGATTATTTTTACTGCTGCCTCTTATTTATGTGGGCAGTCAGATAGTTTAATTGAATTAATTATTTGGCGATTTGTACAAGGTATTGGTGGCGGTGCTTTATTATCTACCTCACAAGCAATATTATTTGATGCCTTTGAACCCAAGGACAGGCCCATGGCTGCAGGTTTATTTGGTATGGGTATTGTGCTAGGCCCCACGCTAGGACCCACTTTAGGGGGTTGGATTATTGAACATAATAGTTGGCCATTAATATTTATGATTAATATACCTATTGGTATAATTGCTACATTTTTATCATTCACCTTTATTGATAAAAAAGTAGGAGAGGGTAAAGGCAAAGACGCAATCAAAATTGATTATACAGGTATCATGCTTTTAATGGCGGGTATTGGTTGCTTGCAATATGTTTTAGAAAGAGGAGAATCGGAAGAGTGGTTTAATAGTGAAACCATTCGTTATTGTTCGGGTATAGCTATTATTGGACTTGTATCATTTATTTTATATGAATTAAATATCAAGCAACCTGCCGTTAATTTAAGGGTATTAAAAAATAGAAATTTAGCATTTACAACTATATTCACTTTTGTTGCGGGCTTTGGTTTATTTACTTCCGTATTTGTTTACCCTGTATTGGCACAAAGAATTATGGGGTATACCGCTTTTGAAACGGGTATTTCATTATTGCCGCCCACATTAGCAGGGGTGATCATGATGCCCATTATTGGTAAATTAATGAGTAAAGGGGTGTCGCCCATTCCATTTGTGATAGTAGGATTTAGTTTGTTTGCTGTATATGCTTTTTATAGTGCAGCCATGCCATTGGATGCAAGTAAATGGGATTTTTTCTGGCCATTATTAATTAGAGCCTTTGGAATTTCATTGAGTCAATTGCCGTTGATAAATCAAGCCGTAGTTGGACTAGCACCGAAAGATTATGCTGCTGGTATATCTTTAAATAATATGATACGCCAATTGGGTGGGGCATTTGGAATAGCTATGGCCAATAATTATGTTGCCAGACAATATTACGAACACCGTACTAATTTAATCTCCAATATGCCCGCTGATGGTGCACAATGGCAAGAAAGAGTAACCGCAGTAACACAAGGCATTGCTGCTAAAACAGGCGACTTACATGGTGCTACACAAAGGGCGTATAAAATGATAGATATGTCAGTGGATAGGCAAGCTTATTATTTGTCCTATCTAGATACCTTTAGATTAGTAGGCATATTTTTTATTGTAGTAATTCCGTTGGTATTCTTTTTGCGAACTAATAAAAAAATGGATCAAGCTGCTGCAAAAGCCGCAGCCGAATCACATTAAAAATTATATTATACTTTTAAAGTAAATGAGATATGAAAAAAATAGTTTTATGTATAGTAGTTGTTTTCGGCGCTTACACTACATTAATGGCACAAAGTCTAATAAACGGGGAGCTTAAAAATTTATTAAATCAGTCTTTGTTATATTTTCCTAAAGTTAAGGAGGTGCAACAATCCGTGCAGCTCGCTGAGGATAAGCTTACATTAGTTGAATTAAATAAATATCCAGATATTACTGCGGATGCAAGTTATGCTTATGTGCAACCGAAGATTGAAGTTGCTTTTGGAGACAAAACATTTCAGTTTTCACCCGAACATAATGTGTCAGCAGCCTTAAATGGTAGCTATACTTTATTTGATTTTGGTCGTTTACAATCCAACATACAAAAGGCAAAATTGGAATTACAAACATCAAAACATATTGCTGAGCAATTAAAGCATAGTTTGTTTTTTCAAGTAAGTCAGTTATACTATCAAATCGTATATGCTAAAAAAGCTATTGAAATTCAAAATCAGGTATTGCAGTTATTAAACGAAAATAAAATAGTAGTAGAATCGCAATTGAAAAATGGCAATGCAATACAATTAGATTTACTTACGATTCAATCTAAAATTGACAATGAGCTTAATCGTAAAATTGATTTAGAAAATAATGTACAAAAACTACTCAATTTATTAAATTACGCAACGGGGGTTTCTAAAATATCAGAAGGGCAGTTAAGTGTTGGGCTAAAAAATTATACATTTGACGAAGCGATTCAACAAGCTACCTTACACAATCCAAGCATAGCAATCGCAAGGGATAAAGTAGGTGTTTCCAAGGCAGAGGTGGCAATAACAAAACTCAATGAAAAACCGGTTGTGGGTTTGAAAGCGAGTGTAGGCTCAAGAAATGGGTATCTGCCTCAAATCCAGGATCCCCGTTTTAATTACAATGCGGGCATTGGTTTTTCAGTACCCTTATTTAATGGGGGCAAAACAAAACAGCAAATAAAAATACAAGAGCGTGGCTTAGCATTGAGTGAAATCAATGTAGTTGCAGAATTACATGATTTTGAAAAAGATATTCAAGCAGCTTTGATTGATATAAAAAGTAATGAAAGCAGAATAAAGAATGCGGCTACCCAAATCGAACAAGCTGCATTAGCCCAAAAATTAAGTGTCAGCAAATTAAAAAATGGAACTGCAACGCCCATTGAAATTACTTCCACAAATGCGGATTATCAAAGGGCGTTGTTAAATCAATTGCAATACCAGTATCAATTGTGTAATGCGCAATTAGAATTAATTAAATTGATGGGTATGGAATTAGTTGACTAAAAATCAGCATATGCTTTAGCGGTCATTAAAATAGTTTCGTTCCTATTTACTATTTTTAAATATTCCTTTGCTGTAGATATTTTTTTCCAAGTTGAATCCTGCGTAAACGCTTTCCAGTGTGCATTCCTGTCATCCATATCGTTAAAACTAGTCATATAAATTAAATTTGGTGTCCTAGCGCCTACCAAAGCCTTTGAATAAAATATGGCATTAAAGTTTAAGCGTTTGAATATTTCAATTTCTTGGCCTTCATTAAACATATTTACTTTTCTTAGGTGCATTTCCTCAGTAGGACTTTCATAACTACGATATTCGTAAATCCGATTTGGTGATTTTACCAAGTTTGATGTTTTTTCAAATTTTGGTTGTAGTTTAAATGCTTTTGTTAAAATACTTTCTATACGTGTAAAAGGCAAACTACTGTCTTTGTTATCCAAATGAATTAGTGGATCATCACCAAAGGGGTCCATATTTTCAAAAACTTGATCTAGGGCATCCAGTTGTTTAAAGTTTTTTAAAGGTACCCATATATATATTCGCTTGTCAACACTTGTGTCATTGATAATGGGCGCGAATACGCCTACTTTATTAATGCCATTATTATGTAAAAATGGCAAATATGTTTTTTCTAAATAATCATCAATATGATTTAATTGACTTTGTGTCGTACAATGATATATTTTAATCAAATACAATTCCCTCGGCGTTGATTTAGCATTCGCCGATAATTGAAACAAAACCAATAAAACCAAACCTAATAAGTACCCTTTTTTCATAAATAGCAATTAATATTTTACAAATGTGTTAAAGTGATTTGTTAAGGTACAAATTATTTTAGTATTTGATTATATAAAATTTTGTTTATTAGTGATGCTTGAATTATATTTAATTATAATTGATCCGCTTATGACATCGCAAAAAACAACCAAAGATTTAATCCCTTTTATATTAATCACTTGTTTATTTTTTTTATGGGGTTTTGCTAATAATCTCGTTCCCATTTTAATACCCCATTTAAAAAAGTCCTTTACCTTAACCACGACCCAATCTACATTGGTGGATTCGGCAGTATATATTGCCTATTTTTTTATGGCTTTACCTGCAGGAATCTTGATGAAAAGATTGGGCTATAAAACCGGTATTATCATCGGACTTCTTTTATTTGCAGTGGGTGCCTTTTTATTTGTACCTGCCGCTAACAATCAATCTTACCTTTATTTTTTATTTGCCTCTTTTGTTATAGCCTCAGGATTGACCATACTTGAAACGGCTGCAAACCCTTATGCATCCGCATTAGGAGACCCTAGTTCTTCCACCCAACGTTTAAATCTCGCACAATCTTTTAACGGCCTAGCAGCATTTTTAGCGCCAGCCATTGGGGCAAGGGTAATTTTAACGAAAGGAAATTCTGATGCTGAATTAAGTGCTATGAGTGATACATTGAGGCAAGCTGCATTGGCATCGGAAGCGTATACGGTTAAAACGCCATATACCATCCTTGGAATTGTTTTAATTATAATTGCTGTTTTGTTTTATTTGGTAAAATTGCCAGATATCAGAACCAAAAAATCAGGTGGTGAAAAAGCAACTGTATTAGGCACATTTAAGCATTCCCATTTAAAATGGGCAGTGATTACCCAATTTTTTTATGTAGGCGCCCAGGTTTGTGTATTTAGTTTGTTTATTTTATTCGCTACTGAATCAGCAGCGATTGACCAAATACAAGCTGCGGATTATTTAAGTTTTGCCGCATTGGCTTTTTTAATCGGTCGTTTTACGGGTACTTTTTTAATGAATTATTTCAAACCCAATAAATTATTGACTGTCTATGGCTTATTGGCAACACTTCTATGTATTGTTGCCATATTTACGCATGGCATTATCACTATCTACGCGTTAATTGGTATGGCCTTTTTTATGTCAGTGATGTTTCCTACCATATTTTCATTGGGCATTAAAGATTTAGGCTCAGATACTGAAATGGGCAGTAGTTTAATTATCATGGCCATTGTTGGCGGCGCAGTTTTACCTAGAATATTTGGACTTATATCAGATCAAACGGGTAATATTCAAATGGGCTATATCGTTCCGATGGTTGCCTTTTTGGTAGTTGCTTATTTTGGTTGGAAAGGAAGCGAAGTAAAAAAGTAAACTGAATAGCCGCTTAAAAAAATACGCATCAAACATGGATGCGTATTTTTTTTGCTATTTATTTATAATATTATTTTTTATCATCCATTGTTGCATCAATTGTGGCCAGAAAACTTCACTGGTATTGTTTTTCATTCCAAATCCATGCCCTCCCTTTTCAAAAAGGTATAGTTCGGAAGCAACTTGATTTTCTTGTAGCTGTTTATAATAATTGATTGAATTTGCGACAGGAACAGCACCATCATCTTTTGCATGTACTAAAAAGGCAGGGGGAGCGTTTTTGTTGATATGTTCTTCATTGCTAAAATAGTGCACCTGATCCTCATTAATAACGGGCCCAATTAAATTATCCCTTGATCCTTTGTGACCATAACTACTAAAGCTAATCACCGGGTAAATTAGTATCTGGAAATCGGGGCGGTAAGAAATATTTGTCGGATTAGAAACTTTAACATCTTCAAAATGAGTGGCCGCTGTTGAAGCAAGATGACCACCTGCAGAAAAGCCCATAATACCTATCTTATTTGCGTCAATGCCCCATTCATTTGCATTTGTCCTTGCCAAATACATCGCTTGCTGCGCATCCTGTAATGGCGCTATTGATTTATTTACTTGGTGTGCGCTACTGGGGATTCGATATTTTAATACAATTGCATTTACGCCAATCGAATTAAAAAAAGTAGCGACATCTGTGCCCTCATGTGTTGCCGCCAATATACCATAGCCACCACCTGGACAAATGATCACGCATGGTCTTTTAATAGTATCATTGGCGGCTTTAAAATATTGATAACCAGGTATGGATACATTCCCTATGCGTAAAATGCCATCATGTGTAATAACTTCCTCATTAATGGCATCAATATAATTAGGTATATTTTTATAGAGTGGTAAATATTGTGCTGTAGCATTTGACATATGTAGTAATGTTATAAAGAGTGTTAAATAGATATATTTTATTTTCATAATTTAGCTTTTACAAATGAGTTATGTTGATATAAAATTTTAAAACATTTAATTGATGTAATATACAAAATAGAAGTTTCTCAAAATCTGGTATTTGTTGATTTAATTCTTAAATTTAATAAAAAACTATGGCTATACAAATTTGTCCTGTTTGTTCCCAGGAAACCGATCCAGTGATGGTGCATGGCCACTACCAATGTAGTATTTGCGGCACCAATATTTCGCCTTGTTGTGATGGAGAAACCTGTGAGCATTAAAAAAGCCCCTCCTGAAAATCAAGATAGGGCTTAATTGTATTGTGACATTTATGAACCTATTCTTTAATCTCTTCTTGGTGGTGGTGGCGGACCTCCACGACGATGCGTCATTTCATTTTTCATTTTTTTCAAAAATTCCTTATCAATTTTTAAAGCATCATTAATTCTTGTATCTGATTTTAAAATTGGTTTAAGCGCAGCAGCTAATTTTTTTCTTACTGTTAACACAGCCTCTTGTAACTCAATTTCGTTTTCCTTTTTTTCTTTGTAAATAGTGCGCATGCCATTTTTATATTCATTATATACTGGCCAAAAAGCTTCCGCCTCTTGCGGTGTAAGTACTAATTGATCTGTAATAAATTTCGTTTTGAACATTTCAATGTTAGCTCTATTGGGCCTGCCTTGATGACCTCTTTCGTTATCTTTTGTTGATTGCTCATCAGTGCGGGGGCGTCTCTCTTGTGGTCTTTGTGCATTGGTTGTAATCATAACCATGCTCAATGCTAAAGTGTACAATAGGTATTTCATATATTGGTATTTATTACTTGCATTTTTAAAATGCAATTTTTTTTAAAATTATTTAATCAATTGAATCTTTGTAAAACTCTTCTACTTCGGCATCAGGCTTGTATGCTTCTGACTGCCAATCAATGTCAGCCATCCACTCATTTGCATCTACATATGCTTCAATTTCATCGATTGATATATCTTGAATTGTTAATGAGGAAAGCGCTAAATTTTTATCTACATTACTGTTTAAAAAAATAAAGGTGCTAGCGACTATCATTATGAATGCTGCTGCAATGGCCATTTTCCCAATGGGGGTAAGAAAAAATAGCTTTGGCTTATTATTCGCAATTCGTTGTTGTAATTTTTCAGGAAATGCTTCAAAATAGGAGCTAGGTACATTTGATGACGATTTATCATAATTGGCTAAAGCCTCTTTTGAAAAAAGGCGTTCAACCATTAATTGGTCATTTTCAAGTGTTGTATCTATCTTTTTTTGTTCCATTGTGCTCTTTTGACAATTGATTAATTGCTAGGTTTAACTTTTCTTCAAAAATTCCTCTAATTTCTTAATGGCTTGATGATAATTGGCTTTTGCGCCCCCCACAGTGGTCCCGGTAATGCTTGCTATTTTTTCATAATTGTACTCCTCAAAATAGCGTAGCATAAACACAAATTGCTGTTTTTCAGGTAGTTGCTTAATGCCTTGGTCTAGTTTTATTTGAATTTCACTGCTTTTTGGGGAATCCGTATGACTAGCCGTGTTTTCGTAGTCTAATATATCGGTTGAGCTTGTATTGGAAGATTGTCTTTTTTGTTTTGCAATAAAATTAAGGGTCTCATTATAGGCAATGCGGAATAACCAAGTGCTAAACTCACTTTCCATCTTAAAACCATCTAATTTATTCCAAATCTTAATCCAGGCCATTTGTGCAATATCATCAGCATCATCATGATCATTGACCATTCGTTTTATTTGATGGTACACTTTTGCCTGGTGTTTTTTCACCAAATGCGTAAAAGTTTCCTCCCTTTGAATGGACTTTTGAAATTGTAATATTAATTCTTGATCTGATTGCATTGCTAACGTAAAATTAAGCAAACAATTCAATCACAAGATTAAATAACTACATCTTTATGATAGTTTTGACATATTGGTTGATGCCATTTTGAAGTCTCAAATAGTAAACACCTGCAGGTAGGTTGCTACCAAATAAGGTAACACTATTCATACCCGCATAAGGGTAGCTCATGTCTACTAATACTTTGATAACCGATCCAGTAGTATCTAATAGCTGAACCAAGGTAGCGCCACCTTCAGTTTTGAATTCAATTCTAGTTTGACTGCTAAATGGATTTGGATAGTTACTAATCATTACATTTCCTGCAAATGTTGAATTCTCCATAGCTACACCACAAACGCTTGCATTGATCAATGGCATGGTAGGATATTTCTTTAGCATAATTTGCAAATCATTTGTTTCATTTACACAAAACCAATTTGTTAGTATTGAATTATAGATACTTCTGAAGTCTGTTTGATAAGGTATATTATCATTTGCGGTTGCAGTTAAAGGTAAATCTGGATTATTACCAAATACGCCGCCTCGAACATTTTTTCCAAATATAAATAAAGGTGCAGCCGCGCCATGATCTGTTCCGCCACTTGCATTTGATTTTATGCGACGGCCAAATTCAGAGTAGGTCATTCCAATAACTCGGTCATCAATTTCAAGTCCCTTAATATCGTTTTGAAATGAATTCACAGCCTCGGTAACTGCATTTAATAAAGTTGCTTGTGGCCCAATGGTGGTATCAATGGAATTAGTTTGACCAGCATGGGTATCAAATCCGCCATAATTAACCAAGTATACTTTTGTTTTCAATCCACCTTTAATTAATCGCGCCACAATTTTTAATTGAGATGCTAATGAATTATTAGGGTAGGTGACTTGTTGCTTAATACTATCCGAAGCTGCCTTGATACGAACAGCGTATTTATTGGTTTGTTTTGCAATGCGTCTAACAAAACTTAATTCATAACCACCATTGGTATTAGGCACTGTGTCATCAATGTTATCAATTAAATTATAATAGGAAGCTGGGTCTGAAATACTCAATCCCATGTTTACAACAGGACCTTGACAGGTAAGAGAAGTGATGGATCCAATTTGTATTGCTAAAGGATCTGGATTTTGATCGCTAGGATATGCGTCAGGATAATTAGGGTATTGGTTATCTAAATATCTTCCTGCCCAACCAGTATTCAAATACTGTGTGCTATCCGACCCGCTCATCCAAATATCAGTGGCTCTAAAGTGCGAAAAACTTGGCTGCGGATATCCAACGGCTTGAACAATGTTTAATTTCCCTTCGTTAAATAAATTTTGAAAGGAAGTCATTGCTGGATTTAAACCAGTAGCATCATTGCCATTTAATTTTAAAATTTTATTTTCAGGAATAGCGATATTGGTTCTTGCATTATAATATTTGCTATAATCACTAATTGGAATAACGGTGTTTAATCCATCATTACCACCACTCAATTGTATAATCACTAATACGCGATCATTGTTTACACTAGCCAATAACTCGGGTTGTATAATAGGATGTTGCGTTAAAATATGAATTGGATTGCCGCCAATGACAGTAGGCGCCATAAGCGCTACACTATTTCGTATAAAATTGCGTCTTTTCATTTATTGCAATTGGTATTCGGGCAGGTTCATAATATATTTTAAAAGCGACTTTAGTCGCACATTCACAATATTAAAATTGATGGTAGTTGCACTTGCTTGATAAGCATTCCAGGCGTCTGTCCAATAATAGTCACTTACTTGCCCACTTAGTAATATTTGCTTTTTTAAGTTGGCTTTTAATGTTGCGGAAATATCGGTGGAAATTAAATTTGCAAATGCTGCATCAATTAAAATATTGGGATCGCTAGGATTTGCGCATATAAATTTCGCAAACGCGATGGTGTCAATAACTACTTTTTTACCATTCCTGGTATAGCCTGATTCTACCATTAAGTCGGTAAATTTATTTCGCTTGGGTAATGTATCTGCGTTTATCCATAATTCATAAAATTCTGGCACTTGATAATAAGCAGGC
>CAIWBA010000060.1 GCA_903910765.1 uncultured Bacteroidota bacterium | reverse complement strand
GCGGTATTGAATTTTTATGATCATACCCCTCTTTTTTAATATGCGTTATTTTTCCGTTTTCAATTACGATAACGGCCTCCGAAATCCAATGTTCTCCAGTAAATAATTCTTGAATCGATAAAGTTTGTTGCATTATAATTCGATATTAAAAAAATCAGCGTTTTTCCAAAAAGGAAATTGCGCCCTCGTTTTTATTAATTCTTCTTTTTGAAGTGTGATATGAAAAATATCCTCCTCATAAGCGCAGTGATATAAAATTTCTCCCAATGGCCCCACCACCATACTATCACCACTGTGCATCATATTTTTACCATCCAAGCCAACACGATTCACTCCAATGGTATAGCATTGGTTTTCAATGGCGCGTGCTGTGAGTAAGGTTTTCCAAGCATGGTTTCTTTTTTCCGGCCAATTGGCAACATACAACAATACATCATATTCTAAACCAGCATCATTTATATTTTCCGCACCTGATTCCTTATTTGCTGATGCTAATTGTTGGCGTGCCCAAACGGGGAAACGCAAATCAAAACAAATTTGTAAATTAATTTTCCAACCCTTCACGCTTGCAGTCAATCTTTTGTTTCCTTTACTATAAAATTCATGTTCACCAGCAAAAGCAAATAAATGTCGTTTATCATAATAGCCTAATTCTCCATTAGGTAACATCCATATTAAGCGATTATAATAGTTGCCGTTTTCTTCAATGATAACAGATCCGGTGATGATTGATTTTTTAGTCTCTGCCAATCGGCGCATCCATTGAACAGTGGGTCCCTCCATGGTTTCTGCAAACAAGGCAGGCTGCATGCTAAATCCTGTCGTAAACATTTCTGGAAGTACAATAATTTCAGTTGGCTCATCAATAGCCATAATCTTTTTAGCTAAGGCTTCCAGGTTAGCACCCTTATCCTCCCAAAAAAGTGCGGTTTGTATTATTGTAAATTTAAGTGATGACACAGAAGATGTTTTTATGCTGCATTAAAGATACAATAAACGGGGATTATTTTTTTCCCCCTTATTCAGTTGTTGTAAAATGGGCTGGATTAGGGCTGACTCAAAGCCGCGTTGGTATAAAAATGCCTGTGTTTTAGCCATCCGACCTAAACCCCTTTCACCGGTAAGATTGAGTAAAGTCAAAACTTTATCAATATCCATGAATTTTATTATTTTAATATATATATACTCATTTCTTTTTTTATTTTGTCGTAATCTTCCTGAGAAATCAAACCAAGATCCAATAATTCTTTTTTTTCTTTTAGCAGTTTAATCGCATCCTCTTTTGTAATATTATTATTTACGTTGTTTTTACCTGATAAATTAGTATTATTATCTCTTCCACAAAGTGGTATTTGTATACCATTTGCTTTGTTCACTAATATTTGTGGCGACCCCTTCGAGTCTCTAATTAAATCATATTTTAATCTTACTTTTATTATACCCATTTTAATATCCATATTAACAATTTCTTTATTTAAATCTTTTTGTTCCTCTATAATATATTTACCTTGATATTCTTTTACTAATTTTTTTGAATTTACATCATATATTGAATATGCAGCAGCTCCGCCCTCGTTTATAAAAATGAGTTCATTATTTAGACAAAAAGTATAACCCCTTTCTTGTCCCATGCTTTTGAGCAGCACTATTGAAAACACTGTAATAAGTAATATTTTTTTCATAATT
>CAIWBA010000059.1 GCA_903910765.1 uncultured Bacteroidota bacterium | reverse complement strand
TTGAGTTGCATAATAGTTTGGTTAACTGATTTTTAGTCGGCAAATATAATGGAAACAAGGCTAAAATATGGGTTTAAATCCATTATTTTCCTAGTTCAAAGTGATATCAAAATACAGCGGTGAATTCGCTGGAATTGGACCTGCTGCTTGCGCACCATAACCCAAAGAGGATGGTAGAACCACTTTGATATGTCCACCCTTACCAATCAGCGGAACTGCAATTTGCCATCCTACGATTAATTGACTCAATGGGTAGGAGATGGTACTTGCATCAAATTTGGTACCATTCAGTAGGGTTCCTACATAAGTCATTGATATTGTTTCACATAGGTTGGGCTTACTTGCTGCACCTGGCGTAATGATCTGATATAAAATCCCACTTGGATGTGTGGTATAAGTAATATTATTGGTTGTACAAAACGCAACCATTGCAGTATTTTGTGCTGTATTGGCATCGTTTGTATAAGTAGCCTTCAAATCACAAGCGTTCGATTTCGCACATGAAGATTGTAAAGAAATGACGAAAATTAGGGCAAAAATTGCCAAAATTGATGAAAATCCGATGGTTTTTGTAGTTTTTTGTGTCAAAATGCTCATTTTTTGTTTTTTAAATATTTCAATTCTTTATAACGTTGTTCGTTCATTTCAAAGGTAAATTGTTGGTAGATCCAAGCAAAACCTAGGGAAAAGGAAATGATAGCAATAACAATCCAAATTTCATTACCCTGCATATTTCCCACCATGGTTGCTCTTTCATACCAACCAGTTTCAGAAATGATCAAGATGAGTATCCCGAGTGACAAACTTATACTCAACCCCCTTAAAAAGGGTTTTCTTTTATAATGGGGTAAAATCCGGTCTTTTTCCCATTGGAGATAAAATTGTTCTTCTTCTGGACGCATCTTACCGCAAATTTATGCATTGATTCTTAAATTAGGTAGGCATTGCTTACTTTTAATTTACAAACGAAAATTTATCATTCAAAACTTGCACATGAAATCATTCATTCAAAAAAGGGGGATCATTATTAGTATATTCATTTTATTGGTACATTTTGCTGCCCAATATTTAGGGGAGGAGTATAAAACAATAGAAGCAATTAGTAAAGCAATGTTACTTCCTTCTTTGATGTTGTATTTGGCAGTGCATCCAAATGTATCAGGATTACCAGGTAAAAATTTAGTGCTATTCGGTTTGTTTGGTTCTTTTTTGGGAGATGTGTTTTTAATTAATAAATCTTTATTTATTCCTGGGATGATTGCATTTATGACCACCCATATTTTTAATATCATATTTTTTAGTAAAATATACGGACCCGCACAACCTAAGTCAGTTAAATTGTATATTTCTACATTACTACTAATGCTGTTTTGTGTGTTTATCTATTTCCAATTAAAAGATGGGACCAAAGGAAATTTAATTTATCCAATATTAGCCTACATGGTACTGATAAGTACGGCTACATTAATGACTGTCCATATTTCAAAACAGGAAGCTGTTAAAATGATTGCGAATACTTTTTGGATACCAGGCATGTTATTTTTTTTAGCATCAGATGCAATTTTAGCGTTGAATAAATTTAATTGGGCACTCAATAGTCCAATTAAAAATATTGGCTTATTGGTGATGGTTACTTATGGATTAGCACAATTGTTTTTAGTAAAAGGATTTCAAGTTTACTTTTCACAAGCAAAAAAGTAAGATCTGAAATAATTTCAACAATTCATTATTTGAAAGTTGTTGGCAATAAAAAAGCTTCCCCGATAAATCGAGGAAGCTTTTTTTATATACTTAAGTTGTAAAGTATTAGTATCCGCCCATACCACCCATATCAGGATGACTATGGCCACCAGCAGGAGCTGCAGCAGGTGCAGGTTTGTCAGCAATTACACATTCTGTTGTTAACAACATAGATGCAATTGATGCCGCATTTTCTAAAGCAACTCTTGTTACTTTAGTTGGATCGATAACACCAGCTTTGAATAAATTTTCAAAAACTTCTGTTCTTGCATTGAAACCAAAGTCGTCTTTACCTTCTTTGATTCTTTGTACAACAATAGAACCTTCGATACCACTATTTTTAACAATTTGACGAAGTGGTTCTTCAATTGCACGACGTACAATTTGAATACCAGTTGTTTCATCATCATTAGCACCTTTTAATTTGTCTAAGCTAGCAACTGCACGGATATAAGCAACTCCGCCACCTGGTACAATACCTTCTTCAACAGCAGCGCGTGTAGCGTGTAAAGCATCGTCAACACGATCTTTCTTTTCTTTCATTTCTGTTTCAGTAGCAGCACCTACATATAATACAGCAACACCACCACTTAATTTCGCTAAACGCTCTTGTAACTTTTCGCGATCGTAGTCTGAAGTTGTATTTTCAATTTGAGATTTGATTTGATTTACACGTGCAGTGATATCTGCTTTTTTACCTTTACCACCAACAATAACAGTATTGTCTTTGTCGATAGTGATAGAAGTAGCTTGACCTAAATAAGTCAAGTCGGCATTATCTAATTTAAATCCTTGTTCTTCACTAATTACTGTTCCAGCAGTTAGGATGGCTATATCAGTTAACATTTCTTTTCTGCGATCACCAAAACCAGGTGCTTTAACAGCAGCTACTTTAATGGTACCTCTTAATTTGTTAACAACCAATGTTGCCATTGCTTCACCTTCTAAATCTTCTGCAATGATTACTAATGGACGATTTGTTTGTGCTACTTTCTCTAAAATATGCAAGATGTCTTTCATTGCTGAAATTTTCTTATCATAAATTAAGATGTATGGATTTTGCATTTCAGCTTCCATCTTTTCGCTATTGGTAACGAAGTAAGGAGAAACATATCCACGATCAAATTGCATACCTTCTACAACATCAACTGTTGTATCCGTACCTTTTGCTTCTTCAACAGTGATTACACCTTCTTTACCCACTTTTGCCATTGCCATTGCAATTAACTTACCAATTTCATTGTCATTATTTGCAGAGATAGAAGCTACTTGCTCAATTTTCTTAGTGTCGTTTCCAACTGTTTGTGATTGTAATTTTAAGCTAGCAACCACTTTTTCAACAGCCTTATCAATACCACGTTTCAAATCCATTGGATTTGCACCTGCAGTAACGTTTCTTAAACCTTCACCAATAATTGCTTGTGCTAAAACAGTTGCAGTAGTAGTACCATCACCAGCTAAATCAGCAGTTTTTGATGCAACTTCTTTCACCATTTGAGCACCTATATTTTCGATTGGATCTTCTAGGTCAATTTCTTTTGCTACAGTTACACCATCCTTAGTGATTGAAGGAGAACCGAATTTTTTTTCAATTACTACGTTACGACCTTTTGGCCCTAATGTTACTTTTACAGCGTTGGCTAAAGTGTCAACACCTTTTTTCATTTTATTTCTCGCTTCTAAGTCGAAAAAAATCATTTTAGACATATATAGTTAATTTTTAAAGTTATACAATCGCCAAAATATCGCTTTCGCGCATAATTAATAAATCTTGACCTTCAATTTGGATTTCAGTTCCAGCATATTTGCCATACAAAACATTGTCACCAACTTTAACAGTCACTGGTTCGTCTTTTTTACCAGTTCCAGCAGCTAGAACAACACCGCGTTGTGGTTTTTCTTTTGCTGTATCAGGGATGATGATTCCACCAGCTGATTTTTCTTCTGCAGCAGCAGGCATTACAATGACTCTGTCATGCAAAGGCGTAATGTTTAATTTTTTAGCCGTAGTCTTAGCCATATTTAATCGTTTTTTGGTTGTTTAATAATGTTATTGCCTAATAATAATCGATAACCGTGCCAATGACCTTTTTTCATATAGGATAGGTCAAATTTTCAGTTTATTGATAATTAAGGGCTTGGGGAAGCAAATCTATGCCTAAAAATGCATCTTAGGCACATGATAAAGGTAAAAAATGTCAGTTTTTATAAAATATTTAGATAGCTTTGCAGCCATTTAGCTCTTATAAATATGATGAACCGACGAAATATTAGGATTAAGGTAATGCAAGTGTTGTATATGGTTGAAACCGAGACGCAAGGTACACCTGCTGGCTTACTCCAAAAGGAATTTGATAAAACAAGAAATTTGTTTGTTTTTTTAGTTCATTTATTGCACCAAGTTGCATTATACGCCGAAGTGGAAGCGGGTCAAAGGGCTTCCAAAAATTTACCCAACGCATCCGATTTAACAGTCAATACCAAATTGGCGGGTAATAGTATTGTTTGGCAAACCATGGAGTCGGACAACTTTAAAAAGGCCATTGAACTAGTGAAACCACAACAGTGGATCCAAGATGATATAGTGAAATCTATTTTCAGACAATTATCTGAAACCTCCACTTATTTGACTTACATCAATGAGCAAAACAGAGACAAGGCGAAAGACAAAGATATTTTGAAATTTATTTTTGGTAACCTCATCATTGAATCAGAAAATACACTTGAATACATTGCAGAACATTTTACCAATTGGGAGGACGAGGGAGATGTGATGATTGGGTTTATCATGAATTATTTACAAAAACCAAATAGTGTTGACTTTTTGGATTTAGTGGGAGATGAAAAAAATAAATTCGCAACTGATTTATTAAAAACAGCGATTGATAAAAAAACAATTACGGAAGATATTATTAAGCCTAAATTGAATAATTGGGATCCGGAAAGGATTGCCATGATAGATATGATATTGTTACGTTTGGGCGTTTGTGAGCTTTTATATTTTGATACGATTCCAACAAAAGTGACCATCAATGAATATATCGATTTAGGTAAAGAATACAGTACCGAACAAAGTGGACATTTTGTAAATGGTATTTTGGATAATATTCACAAGGAAATGGTTGCGTCTGGGAAAATTCAAAAAATCAGCCATAAAAATAAATAACATTTAATTAGCAAACAGTAAGTTGAATTACGCAGTTTGCCCATATATTTGTAATAGCAGAAAATATTAATATTTAAAATTTTAAAAATAAAAACATGACACAAATTTTGTTACAAGCACCACAAGGTGGCGGAACTTTCCAATTAGTAATGTTGGGTGGAATTATTTTAGTTTTCTGGTTTTTTATGATTCGTCCACAAGCTAAAAAAGCAAAAGAACAAAAAAAGTTTATTGATACGATGCAAAAAGGAGACAAGGTGGTTACTATTGCTGGGATTCATGGTGTGATCAATAAAGTGAATGAAGATAATACCGTACAATTAGAAGTAAGCCCTGGTTCTTATTTGAAAATTGAAAGATCATCTATCAGTTTGGAGTGGTCACAGGCGCAAAGCAAATAAAACATTTGTTAAAGTAAAAATTCAATCCGAAATTGGGGTAACTAATTTCGGATTTTTTATGCCTATTATGATCGGACTTACGGGGGGAATAGGTGCTGGCAAAACTACGGTCGCCAATGTTTTTGCTGCCATGGGCATTCCTGTATTTAATGCGGATCAAGCGGCTAAGGAATTAATGCAAAATAGTGATGAAATAAAGGCGCAATTAATAAAGCAATTTGGAGATAAGGTTTACGAGGCAGGGATATTAAATAAATCCTATTTGGCATCTGTTGTTTTTTCAGATGCTTATCAATTAGAATTATTAAATGCCATTGTGCATCCAGTAACTATTCAAGCAGCATGGGATTGGGCGAAGATGCAAACCGCCCCTTATGTCATCAAGGAGGCAGCCTTATTGTTTGAGTCCAATGCAGTGGAGGGTTTGGATTATGTGATTGGTGTTACTGCACCATTAGCTATTCGCAAACAAAGGGTGATGGCGCGTGACCAATGTACATTGGAAGAAGTAGAAAAAAGAATGCGCAATCAAATAAGTGATACCATTAAAATGCGTTTGTGTGATGGGGTTATCGTGAATGATAATGTCCAATTAATTCTACCACAGGTATTGAAGATGCATGAAATAATATTGGCGAAGTTGGGCAGCGGTAAATAAATACCCAATAAAAATTATTCTCTTTCAATTTTATAACACCACCTTTTAAGTCGGCCTTCAAAATCAAATGGGGTAGTGGCCTTGGTAATATCTTTGATTAATTTACTTTTTATACTTTCAGTGTCAATAATGAATTGGGTATAGTTGGTACTAAAAAATAATATGCCCCCTGGTTTCATTGCTTTTAGCATATCGTTAATTAAAATAACATGGTCTCTTTGGATATCTAATATATCCTTCATTCTTTTACTGTTGCTAAAAGTAGGCGGATCCATGATTACTAAGTCAAAATAATTAGCTGGCAAGGTTTTCAAATATTGCTTAACATCTGCATGAACAAAATGATAATTATTATTATTCTTTAACCCATTAAGTGCAAAATTATCTTCACTCCATTTTAAATAGGTTTTCGATAAATCAACGGAGGTAACTGATGCTGCGCCTGCATTTGCAGCATACACTGAAAATGAGCTTGTATAGCTAAATAGGTTTAAGACATTTTTATCCTTACTTATTTCACTAAACATTTTTCTGGTGATACGGTGATCCAAGAAAAGCCCGGTATCTAAATAATCTGTAAGATTCACCATAAATTTTAAACCTTGTTCCTGCACTGTTATGATTTTAGAAGCGACAACTGCTTCTTCCTTTTCATATTGCCCTTCCCGGTGTGACATTCTTTTGCGAACTCGTAGATACATTTTTTCCAAGGGGACTTGCGTCATTTCTGAAATGATATCTTTACAACCAATTAACCAAGCGTCATGATCTTCGTCACTCATGCCATGGCGTCGATTGTATTCGGCAATATAAATGTAGTCTTCGTATAGTTCAATGCAGATAGGAAATTCGGGTAAGTCATGGTCATACAAACGCCAACAAGTGATATTTTGTCGCTTGGCTTGTTTTGATCGATGCTTGTAATTCTTCAGTAATCGATTGTTAAACATATCATATTTCTCTACACTCATATTTGTAATCCCTATTTCACTTGACAAAAAAAAGAAGCGTTAGTTGGTTAACGCTTCTAAAATTAATATATTTAAAATGAATCGTACTTATCAAGTACAAATAATTGTGCTTAT
>CAIWBA010000058.1 GCA_903910765.1 uncultured Bacteroidota bacterium | reverse complement strand
TAACATATAGTTATTTCTATATTCTTTTCTTTGCTCCTGTTACCTATTAGTAAGTATTGAAAAAAAATAATCAAATCACTAGCTAAGCACTTTTTTGGAAATCATTTTTCCATATTTGTTTATAAATGTAACAATTTAAAAATATAAAAATGAAAACGAGTTTTAAAATTACACTTATCTTATTGACTGTAGTACTATTTTTTTTACAATTAATTTGATTGTAAAATTAATTGTAGCATTTAATTTTTAATATATTTTATTATTTCATTAGTTAATGTAGCTGAAATTGGCATTAATGGATTAGAATAAGAAGCGATGTTCGCAGTTTGATCTCCCTTGTCGATTATCTTTAACACATGGTTCATTTTTTCTATAATTAATAGCTGGCTATTATTACTAGCGGCGGATAGTAGCTTTGCGTCATTAATACTTACTTGTACATCATTGTCACCTTGTAAAATTAAACAAGGATATTTTAATTGTTTAATATCTATTTGCGGGTCATGTTTAAACCAAGAAATCATATAAGGCTGAACGCTAAGCCTAAATAAACTATTTAGCATGGGGTTGACCTCTTTAATAATAACACCTGCTTTCAAGCTATCTATTATTGGGTAACATAAATCTTGAACTACTTTTCCTTTTGGGGCTAGTTGTTCTTTTAAAATTATATCTGCGCTACTTCCTGCACCAGATATGGATACAAAGCCATTTGCATTTTTCGCAGCGTTCATTCCAATTAACGACCCCTCACTGTGTCCTATAACTATAACTTTTGAAAATTTTGGATTTGGCTTAACGAATGAAATCCAATCTATTGCGTCAGAAATATAATCTTCAAATCTTAGGTCGGATTCCGATTTAGCGGCCTTTGCACTTTCTCCAATACCACGTTTATCATAGCGTATGGATGCAATACCATTATTGGCAAGCGCTTCTGCCAATTGTTTTAATGAATTATTCTTCATCACTGGATTATTGCCATCTCTATCTGTAGGACCCGATCCTGAAATAAGAATAGCTACAGGGACTTTGCCGTTTATATGGTTAGGTAACAAAAGCGTACCATAGATGATGCCAGTTTTAGTTTTAAGTTCAACGCCACTGCTATCAAACAATGTTTTTTCATTTGCGAATAATGATATAAATGAAAATAGTAGGGCTGATAAAAGTAATGGTAGTTGTTTCATATTAGTTTAAGAGCGGTTTATGTTTCTAGTTAATTCTTGTAAAATGAGTTCTTTAGTAGGGCACTACTTAATTTCAAGTTTAATGGTTATTCCAGATTGTAGTATATAAAGGTAAGGTAAAGAAGCATTTTTTAAAAGGTGCTACCAAAAAATAACTATATGATTATTAGTATTTTAGCGTAATAATAAAGCGGCGCAACACAAAAAAATACGACCTAGCACTTGAAAAGAAACCAATAATATTATAATACGAATAAAATTTATGTAGATATATTCTTAAAAGTTATTAATTTCAAAAAGAAACCAATAATTTTAAATATAATTTAAACTAAATAAAATTTGTATGAAAAAACTTTTAATGATTGCATCTGCAATTATCATGATGGTCTCAAGTGTTAATGCACAAAAAATTGTAAAAGCAGGCACACTTTATGAAAAAAATACCCCTTGGTATTTTGGAACTGAAAATGCTTCTGAACTTGTGTTAAATGTTATTAAAGCGTATAACAATTTAGATACCAAAACTTATTTAAGTTATTTTGATGATAAATATGTTAAAACTAATAAGGATAGAATAGAAAAAGAGTTTGATGGTTACAAATCTGTAAACAGAAAGGTTAATATTATTATTCCGGTAAGAACTGATGGATGGCCAAATCAAACTGAAGTTCAAATTTATACTGATTTGGAAAGAAATTGGAAAAACGGTTCAACACAAAAATTACAAGAACATAGAGTGTATATTGTTAGTGATTCGTCTAAAAAAATATCTGGATCTTGGACTGCTACTATGCTTGATGAAAAAAATGAGTTCGGTTTACCAAATGGCGGTAAGTTTTACACAAAAAAAGATACTTCCACTATTACATTTAGCAATAGAGGTGAAGTGGAAACCATTGAAAGCCTGGTAAAAGATTGGAATAAATTGGATGGTAAAGCAATAGGAAAATATTTTGATGATACGGTTAATATCACAACGAATGAAGGTCGCAAACTTAAATTTACAAATAGCCAATGGGCAAATATATTTGACGAGACCCAATCAATAGAATGGAAAATTGGAATGATTTTTCCAGGTAAAATTACCAACACAGACCCTGCATCTGGTATTATAGTTCTATCAACTTTTAAGGAAAAGAAAAAAGACGGAACTGAAAAATATGTTAGTGCATACCATTGGTTCGATTATGGTGTAAATAAAAAAATTAAAAGTGTAAGATGGATGGAAAGCCCAATTTTACCTGCTACTAAATAACACAGTTTTAGCTATTGTTTAAAAGGCCCCTAGTAATAGGGGCCTTTTAATATGGTGGGAAACCTGCAGTAAGATTTATTGTCGGCTCCATTACATTTCGCCGACTAACTATTACTTCAATTATTAAGAAAGGGATTGTCGTTCTCGCTTTGCTAGAACGACTTCGCTAACAATTCAAATTAAAAAGGGATTGTCGGCTTCACTTCGTTGCGCCGACTTCCCTAAATGGCGTCCTTACTCAAAGCTTTTCAACGAAGCGCATGCTGATTCTTTGCTCATTCGCTCAAGAAAGCACTCGCTTCGCTCGTTCAATTTAATCCCTTGTCTGTTTATAATAGCAAGCTATTAACACAGCCAATGCTTTAAATTTCCCACTGCGTGGCTTTCTTTCGCTTGTTTGCATAAAAAAAGCTCCGACTTGCGTCGAAGCTTTGTGAACTGGCTGGGACTCGAACCCAGGGCCCATACATTAAAAGTGTATTGCTCTACCAACTGAGCTACCAATTCTAACCGCCCCTTTTTAGGGGAGTGCAAAAATAAGCATTAATAAAAACTATCCAAATAAAAGGGGGTATTTATTTTCCCCATTCAAATACCATCTAAATGCTTCATCTTCAAATAAGAAGTACATTTGTGTAAACTCAAACTGATGGCGGATTATAAAGTTAAAATAGTAGTAATTACCGGTGGTTCCGACGGCATTGGAAAAGCTTTAGTAGCGCAGTTTTTGGCTTTAGGTGCAAAAGTTGCAACCTGTGGACGCACACAAACTAAGTTAGATGATCTTTCGCGTGAATTTAATTCGCCTAATTTATTGGTCATTGCTGCAGATGTTAGTCAACAATCCGATTGCACCTCATTTATAGAAAAAGTAGTGTCACAATGGGGTACCATTGATACATTGATCAATAATGCAGGTATTTCCATGCGTGCATTGGTTCAAGATGTATCCATGGATACCTTAAAAAGTGTCATGGACATTAATTTTTGGGGTTCGGTGTATTGCACTAAGGCAGCCTTGCCTTTCATTACCCAAAACAAAGGGGTGATTGTTGGGGTTTCAAGTATTGCAGGATATAGAGGGCTCCCAGGACGGAGTGGTTATTCTGCATCTAAATATGCTTTAAACGGCTGGTTGGAAGCATTAAAAACGGAATTATACGGATCTGGTACCCATGTAATGTGGGTTTGCCCTGGATTTACCACTTCAAATATTCGGAATGCTGCATTGAATAAAGATGCAAAAGCGCAAGGGGAATCACCCATGAATGAGGGTGAAATGATGTCTTCTGAAACTTGCGCCACTCATATTATTGATGCCATCACAAAACGTAAACGAACCTTGGTGTTAACATTTACGGGTAAAAGAACCGTTTTTATGAATAAGTTTTTCCCGGCTTGGGCGGATAAATTAGTGCATCAATTCTTTTTTAAGGAGGGCAAATTAGTGAAGTAAATGGGGCGGTTGAAAAGTGCGTAATAAATTAATAACCATCTATTTAAAATATACTGCTTAAATATTCGTTACAATTAAGATATGCCCGTTATTACATTAACATCAGATATTGGCCAAGCCGATTTTATTATTGGCGCTGTTAAAGGGCAAATATTGTCAACAATTCCGGATTGTACCATCGCTGATATTACGCATTATCTTTCTTCAAAAGATTACCAACAAGGGGCTTATATTTTTAATAATGCAGCAAAGTATTATCCAAAGGGGACCGTGCATATTGTGATGGTTAATTTTTTTCAAAATCCACAAGAGCATGTGTTGTTTGCGCATTTTAATGGGCACTTTTTTATCGTACCTGACAACGGATTTTTAACCATGATGCTGGGATTAAAACCGGTAGATATTGTAAAAATAAATTGCAAAGGGGCTACCACTTTTATTCAAATGTTAGATCGTGTGGTTGAATCGGTTGCTTACTTTTTTGCATCAGGTAATTTATTAGATGCAGGAGAGCCAGCGACTGAAATTTTGGAAATTTATCCAATGCAGCCAACCTTGGGTCCAAATTGGATGGAAGGACAAATTTTATTTATTGATCAGTTTGAGAATGTGGTAGTGAATATTCGCAAGGAAGAATTTGATGTACATGCAAAAGGACGATCTTTTAAAATTGTATTTACACGCAATGAAACTATTGAAGTGTTACGCAGCAATTATGGTGATGTTCCAGTGGCAGATAAAATGGCATGGTTTAACTCAGCGGGTTATTTAGAAATAGCCGTGAGGGGTGGTAATATGGCGGGCTTGTTTGGTTTGAGCAAATACGATGAAAACCAGCATAATAAGCAACGTCCGAACGATAATAAATGGTTTTTCCAGATGGTGCGGGTTTTCTTTGAGTAAACCAAGCGCATTATGGGGTCAATTAGGTAATGAATAGTTTTTTTGTTTTGCCTTTTTGGGGGTATTTTTGCTCCTCTTTAAATTAATAAAATAAGTTATACAATGGCATACGACGTAATTGTTATTGGTAGTGGTCCTGGGGGTTATCCTGCAGCCATTCGTGCTTCTCAATTAGGCTTAAAAGTAGCTATTATTGAAAAGGAAAGTTTGGGGGGTGTTTGTTTAAACTGGGGATGTATTCCTACAAAAGCTTTAATAAAAAGTGCACAGGTATATGATTATGTAAAGCATAGTGCAAACTATGGTATTACCACTACTGGTGTAAATCATGATTTTGGCGCAGTGATTAAGCGTAGCCGTGGGGTAGCTGATAAAATGAGTAAGGGTGTTCAATTTTTGATGAAGAAGAATAAGATTGATGTGATTATGGGTTATGGCAAAGTAATGTCAAAAGGGAAGGTAGAAGTAAAAGATGCAGAAGGTAAAACACAGATCATTGAAACTAAATATATCGTCATTGCAACAGGTGGACGTAGTCGTGAATTACCTAACTTAAAGCAAGATGGTAAAAAAGTAATTGGCTATCGTGAAGCAATGGTATTGCCAACGCAACCAAAAAGCATGATTATTGTTGGAAGCGGTGCGATAGGTGTTGAGTTTGCTTATGTATATAATAGCATGGGAACCAAAGTGACCATTGT
>CAIWBA010000057.1 GCA_903910765.1 uncultured Bacteroidota bacterium | reverse complement strand
GCACTTAAACAATGGGGGATGCTATCAACTGAAGTTGATTTAATTGCGAGTCATGGTCAAACCATTTATCATGCGCCCAAAAGTTTACATCCAGATGATGCATATGGTCCCGCTACATTGCAAATAGGCGATGGCGATCATATAGCAGTAGCCACAGGAATAATAACGATTAGTGATTTTAGACAAAAGCATATTGCTGCAGGAGGCGAAGGTGCCCCTTTGTCCTTATATGGCGATTATTTATTGTGCGCCCATGAAACAGAAAATAGAATTTTATTAAATATTGGCGGCATCGCTAATTTTACATTATTAAACGCTGCTGGTAGTTTGGCGCAAGTGTTTTCGTCGGATACTGGCCCTGGCAATACTTTAATGGATGCCTATATGCGTAAGTATTTTGATGGGTTTAGTTTTGATAAAGATGGAGTTATTGCAAAATCAGGAAAAATTAATGAAGCTTTACTGCAATCATTAAAAAGCAATCCATTTTTTAATGTCGCATTTCCTAAAACAATTGGACCGGAATTATTTAATCTTGAATACATTATTCAGGCGCAAATGGCTTTAGGTGCCATGTTATCCCATGAGGATGTATTGGCCACACTAAATATGTTTACAGCCCAAACCATTAGTGAGGCAATAAATAAGGTAGTTGGGGATCAATTAATATATACCATGTATGTAAGTGGCGGAGGGATGCATAATAATCTATTAATGGTACATTTAAAAAAATTACTTCCAAATATTACTATAAAGTCATCTATGGAAATAGGCATATTACCTGATGCGAAGGAGGCTATTTTATTTGCACTGCTTGGGAACGAAGCTGTTGCAGGCACGCCATTACTAGCAGGAGGAAATGCAACTAAGGTGGCGACAACCATGGGAAAAATCAGTTTTCCTAATTAATCCCACTTGGTATTTTTTTCACTTATCTATCTAACTTCATTTTCTTAAGTAGCCGCTTCAATCGACTTTTTTACAGAGCCATGAATTTTTAGTAACTGTTTCGCTTTTGCGGTATCATTTATTTTTAATTCATCCATGATCATCTTTACACCACGATCAAATAATTTTTGATTGGTTAATTGCATGTTCACCATTTTATTTCCTTTAATGCGACCCAGTTTTATCATCACTGAGGTGGAAATCATATTGAGCACCATTTTTTGTGCAGTACCACTTTTCATTCTTGTACTTCCTGTAACAAACTCAGGGCCAACCACTACTTCAATGGGAAAATTGGCATGTTCGGAAATCGGGCTATTTGCATTACAACTAATACTGCCAGTGATAATACCTTGCGCTTGACATTTTTTTAAACCGCCAATTACATAAGGAGTGGTGCCACTTGCGGCAATACCTACCACCACATCTAAATCACTAATTTTATGTGCTTGTAAATCAAGCCAAGCTTGATCCGTGTCATCTTCTGCATTTTCAACTGCATGAAACATGGCTTTTTGTCCACCGGCAATAATACCCACCACTACATCTTCTGAAACACCAAAAGTAGGAGGGCACTCACTTGCATCAACCATACCTAAACGGCCACTGGTACCGGCACCTATATAAAACAAACGGCCACCGTTTTGTAATTTATTTGCAGCAGCATCAACTAATAAACATATCTGTGGAATTTGTTTTTCAACTTCAAAAGCAACTTTTTTATCTTCCGTATTAATATTTGAAACTATCGTTTCTGTACTTGATTTTTCAATATCATGATATAAGGAGGATGCTTCCGTGGTTCTATTAAAATTATTAGACATTTTTTGCTAAAGTATTTAAAGCGTTTACAAATTGGTCAAGTTCACTGGTGGTGGTATAAACATTTGGGCATATTCTACATCCAATTACATTTGCATAATCAATGGCAACTGTAAATATTTTAAACTCATTCATTAATCTAATGGCTACATCACTTGGCTTGATACCCGCTATTCCAACATTGGCAATGCCACAACATTTTGTTTGATCTGTTGGTGTATTGATGATAATTTTTGGATTATTGCGTACTTTACTCGTCCAGTAGTTTTGTAAATAACGCAAACGGGCTTCTTTTTTTTCTGCACCGATCATTTCATAATAATCTATGGAATCATTAATGGTAAGGTCGGTAGCAACAGGGTGGGTGCCAATATGGTTTAAACGTTTTATTTTATCCAATTGCTTTTCTCCATCCGCTAATAGTGGCCATAGGTTTTTAATTCTATTTTTATTAATGTATAGTATACCTGCACCTAAAGGACTGCTCAACCACTTATGCAATGATGCAGCGTAATAATCACATCCTAAATCATCAATACTGTATTGGAAATGTGCAAAAGCATGTGCGCCATCCACAAGCACTTGCACTCCTTTTGCATGCGCCATTGCGCATATTTTTTTAATAGGTAAAATATGACCTGTAATATTAATCATATGACTTACCATCATCAATTTTGTTTTGGAAGTGATAGCTTTTTCATAAATAGCTACAATCTCTTCGTCATTTGCAGGATGGTTCGGAATAGATACTTTTACATTCACAATCCCATATCTATTTTTTACTTGTTCAAACATATCCAACATGGAACCATAATCTTGTATGGCCATAATAGCTTCGTCCCCTTTTTGCCAATCAAATCCACTTATAACTAAGTCAATGGATTCGGTTGTATTTCG
>CAIWBA010000056.1 GCA_903910765.1 uncultured Bacteroidota bacterium | reverse complement strand
CGAAACTTTTACTTGAAAATTGGACATAATGCTATTTTTTTCTCTAGTTGTATTGAACTATGAATTTAAAGAAAATTATTAATGGTTGCCTAATTTTTACATGAAAGTTTGGGCAAAAAAATACCCGCTCATAAATGAGCGGGTATTTAAAGTTTGTTCATTGAAGGACTAACTGCACCCCATTGAGGTTCCACAGTTCAAGCATTTATAGCAAGTACCGCTTCTGATTGTAATATGTCCACAAGTGCTACAAGCTGGTGCATCGCTTTGCATGCTCTTAGCAGCTGCTTGTACTTGGTCCATGGATCCACCAGCAGTTGTTTCAACGGCTACCGCTACATTCGCTTTCGCTACCGTTGGCGCGGTAACACGAATGCTACTTAGCTCAGGCTTTCCCACTAATGTAATATCGCCCTCCTCACCTAAATTTTCAACTGTCGGCTTATCTAATACATGCACTAAATCGGTTCTACCTAAATATTCATAAGCCAATGAACGGAATATAAAGTCAACGATTGATGTCGTTGTTTTGATATTTGGATGATCTACCATTCCTGAAGGTTCAAACTTGGTAAATACAAATTTCTCTACAAACTCTTCCAATGGAACACCATATTGTAATCCCACTGAAATTGAGATTGCAAAACAGTTCATTAAACTACGAAGTGTTGAACCTTCTTTTGCTAAATCGATAAATATTTCTCCTAAAGTGCTGTCATTGTATTCGCCTGTTCTTAAGAATAATACTTGTCCGCCGATACGTGCTTTTTGTGTAAACCCACGACGCTTAGCAGGCAATGATTTACGCTCAACGATTCTAGAAAGTTGACGCTTAAATTTAGTATCCGTTGAAGCAGACATTCTTTTTTGAACCTCTTCTAACAACTCATCAACATTTAATTTACTTAGGTCAACCAATTGAGAACCGCCTTCTGTTACTTCTTCTTCAGTTGCGGCATCTGCTTTTTTCTTTTTATCTGATTTTGTACTTAAAGGCTGGCTTAATTTAGAACCATCACGGTAAATAGCATTCGCTTTTAAACCTAGGGTCCAACTCATTAAATAAGAATCAGCAATTTCTTCAACAGTCGCTTCGTTTGGAAGATTGATAGTTTTAGAAATCGCACCAGATAAGAATGGTTGACAAGCAGCCATCATTCTAATATGTCCGTGGGCGTGAATGTATCTTTCCCCTTTTTTACCATTTTTATTCGCACAATCAAATATGGACAAATGCGCATCCTTCAATGCTGGTGCACCTTCTACAGTCATGGTACCACAAACATAATCGTTGGCAGCATCAATTTGATCTTCTGTAAATCCTAATGATTCTAATAAGTTAAATGACCAATCAGCAAAAACTTCTTCTTTAAAACCTAATCTTGTTAAACAAGCATCACCCAAAGTGAAACGGTTAAAAATGAATCCAATTTCAAATGCTGATTTTGCAGCACCATTTAATTTTGCAATTTCTTCTGCAGTAAATCCTTTCGCTAATAATGATTCGTTGTTAATGAATGGAGCGCCTTCGAAACTTGCATGTCCAACAGCGAAATTTACAATTGCATCATTTTCAGCTTGTGTATATCCTAAATTCTTTAAAGCTTGTGGTACCGATTGGTTGATAATTTTAAAGTATCCACCGCCTGATAATTTTTTAAATTTCACTAAAGCAAAATCTGGTTCAACACCTGTGGTATCGCAATCCATTACTAAACCAATCGTTCCTGTTGGAGCGATTACAGTTGTTTGCGCATTTCTATAACCATATTTTTCACCTAATTGAACTGCATCATCCCAAGCCTTTGTTGCAGCTTTCAATAAATAATCAGGCGTATGTTGTGCTTTAATTCCTTGTGGTTTAATTTCAAGACCTACATAAGCACCTTCTGCATCATAGGCAGCAGCACGGTGATTACGCATTACACGTAACATATCTTCTTTATTTTCTTCGTATCTATCGAAGGCGCCTAAGAAAGATGCTAATTCAGCAGAAGTTTTATAAGCCACACCAGTCATGATCGCTGTGATTGAACCTGCAATACCACGTGCTTCTTCACTGTCGTATGCAATACCACTTACCATTAACATAGAACCAAGGTTGGCAAAACCTAAACCAGTAGTTCTGTAGTCATAAGATAATTGTGCTACCTCTTTAGAAGGGAACTGCGCCATTAAAATAGATACTTCTAATACAGTAGCCCATAATCTTGTCGTATACTCAAAACCTGTTACATCAAAACTATTGTCAGACTCATTGAAAAATTTACGCAAGTTGATAGAAGCTAGGTTACAAGCCGTGTTGTCCAAGAACATATATTCTGAACATGGGTTAGAAGCGTTAATTCTCCCCCCTTTTGGACAAGTATGCCACTCATTAATAGTAGTATCATATTGTGTTCCTGGATCCGCACAACGCCATGCAGCGTTTGCAATTTGATCCCATACTTCGCGCGCAGGTATTGATTGCATTACACGACCATCAGTACGTGCCTTTAATTCCCAATTGCCATTTTCAGACAATGCTTTAAAGAAGCTGTTCGGAATACGCACCGAGTTATTTGAGTTTTGCCCAGACACTGTTGCGTATGCTTCCCCTTCATAACTATTATCATAACCAGCTGCTATTAATGCAGCTACTTTATCTTCTTCTTTTACTTTCCAGTTAATGAATTCCATTACTTCTGGATGATCCAAATCCAAACAAACCATTTTAGCAGCACGACGTGTGGTACCACCTGATTTAATGGCGCCTGCAGCGCGATCACCAATTTTCAAGAAACTCATTAAGCCACTTGATGAACCGCCACCAGATAATTTCTCGTTAGCACCTCTGATTTGAGAGAAGTTAGTTCCAACCCCAGATCCGTATTTAAAGATCCTTGCTTCTCTTGTCCATAAATCCATAATACCACCCTCATTCACTAAATCATCGCTTACGCTTAATATGAAACAAGCATGTGGTTGTGGACGCTCATATGCACTCGTTGATCTCTTTAATTTTTTATCGGTTGGATCAACATAATAGTGACCTTGCGCACCACCTGTGATACCATAACTTTCATGTAATCCTGTATTAAACCATTGTGGTGAATTTGGAACACAAGCTTGATTTAAAATACTGTATACTAACTCCTCATAAAATATTTGCGCATCTTGTTCAGTGGCAAAATAACCATAACGTTCACCCCACACTCTCCAGCAATTCGCCATACGATGTGCAACTTGCTTTACTGTTGTTTCACGACCTAAGGAACCATCTGGTTGAGGAACACCGGCTTTTCTAAAATATTTTTGTGCAAGAATATCTGTTGCAATTTGACTCCACTGTTTTGGAACTTCCACATTAGTCATTTCAAACACTTTTTCTCCGTTTGGATTTTTGATTACACTATCTCGGTAATCATAATCGAATTGATCAAATGGAGAAACATTTTCTTTTGTAAAGAGGCGCGTAAATTGTAAGCCTTTTTTTGTTTTAGGAGTAGCCATGGTCTTGTTCTATTTAAGGATGTTAGTGGGTTATCCCATTAGGTTTTTCAAAAACCTTGATGGGTATACGAAAATATCCTTCTGAAACCATAATTCAAGCATCGAAATATCAACAGCTGTGGAAAAGAAATGTGAATTAAATCAAACCCTATATCCGGCTTGATTTTCGTGATTTATCCCCAAGAGATGTTAGTTTCTGCGAAAAAAAAACCTTGGATGTTTGAAATTTTTAGTATTTGTCTGGGCGGCCTATCCAAGGTTGCAATAAAATCAATATTTTTGAGCAATCCATCAAACAAGGAACTCCCTATGGCGCAAATGGGGGCTGGAGGTAAATAAATCTTTAAAAAATAATTTTTACCTGTTTTAATATATGTTTTTTGGAAAAAATATTGCACCTTACACGGGCTTATAAAATGAAAAATAAACTATACGATATTATTACGCAGGGAAAGTTAAATGCCAAAAAAGCATTTGCTGTTTTAATTGACCCTGATAAAATAAATGAGCAAAGTTTAGCCCAAACAATCGACATTGCCGTTAAGTCCAAAGTGGATTATTTTTTTGTCGGTGGAAGTTTAGTTGTTACAGATACTTTGGATACCGTAGTTGCAAGTATCAAAAAAAAATGTAACATTCCAGTGCTACTTTTTCCTGGATCCCCTGATCAAATTACACCAAAAGCAGATGCACTTTTATACTTGTCTTTAATATCTGGACGTAATGCAGAATTACTCATAGGACAACATGTAATTAGTGCTCCTTTTGTTAAAAAAAGTGGTCTTGAAATTATATCAGTTGGTTATATGCTCATTGACGGAGGCAGCCCAACCACTGTTTCTTATATTTCAAATTCCAACCCGATTCCTTCGAATAAAAATGATATTGCTTTATGTACTGCTATGGCCGGAGAAATGCTAGGCCAAAAGTTAATTTATATGGATGCTGGAAGTGGTGCGCAAAAAGCCATTCCTACTGAAATGATTGCAAAAGTGAGTGCCCATATTCAAATACCATTAGTGGTGGGTGGTGGTATCACCACACCTGAGAAAGCAAAACAAAACTGTATTGCTGGCGCTGATATTATTGTGGTTGGGAATGCCGTTGAAAAAGATCCCGCATTAATTCAATCCATTGCTGAAGCGATTCATAGTTTGAACTAAAACGAAGTAAATAATGATGGCATTTTAGAAGCTCATCATTTCCTTAAATTTCACCGTTTGGCGTCGGCTAATTTCAATTTTTTCTCCGCCCTTTAATTCCACCAACAATCCGCCATTAAAGTAAGGTTCGATTTTTTCAATCCAATGTAAATTGATGATATGCTTGCGATTGGCCCTAAAAAATACATGCTCATCCAATCGGTCTTCCAATGCGTTTAATGACTTTAAGATTAAAGGCTTGTGGGTTGAAAAATATACTTTGGCGTAGTTCCCAACACTTTCAAACAATCTTATTTCAGCCAATTTAACAAACCAACATTTCTCTCCATCTTTTACAAACACTTGATCGGCTTCCGTCAAAGGCCCTCTTGTAGATCCGCCCAAGAGGCTTGCCTGTTCTAATGCTAATTCAGTTTGTAATTTTTGAATGGCGTCACTTAATCTATTGGGATCAATGGGCTTTAATAGGTAATCCAATGCATTCACCTCAAAAGCTTTTAAGGCAAATTCATCAAAAGCAGTCGTGAAGATAACCTTGGGCGCTTTTTCTAATTCTCCTAACAAATCAAAACCAGTTTTTCCTGGCATTTGAATATCTAAAAATATCAAATCGGGACGCGCTAATTCTATTTTTTCAACCCCTTCATCCACCCCACTCGCTTCATCAATTATTTGAATTTCGGTATGTTGTTCTAATAATTTTTTTAGCTCATTGCGCGCTAACCTTTCGTCATCAATAATTATGGCTGTAATTGGCATATGCTTTTTTTTATGCTGAAATTGGAATAATCAATTTGGCAGTAACTTGATTTGGTTCATCTTGGTATATTTCAAATTCAGCCATTCCTTTGTATAAAATATTTAATCGTTCTCTGGTACTTTGTAATCCGAAACCATCTTTTTCAATTTTCTCCAAAACGCCTGTATTTTGAACCAATAAAAGATGTTTGTCATCTTCAAATTTTGAAATAATTTTTATTTGACAAACCCCAGGCTGCTTGCTTAAACCATGCTTAATCGCATTTTCAACCAATGTTTGCAACATCATTGGAGGTACTTTATTTAATAAAGTGGTAGGTGAAATTTCATAAATCACCTGCAATCTATCTTCGAAGCGAATATGTTCCAATGCTAAGTAATCCTTGACAATGGTCAACTCTTTTTCGAGCGTTGTGATTTCAACTTTATCCGCCTGAATACTACTTCTTAAAATATTGCTCAACTCCGTAATGGCTTGCCTTGCCCTGGTTGGATTTTCATCCACTAATGCACGAATACTATTTAAGGCATTAAAAATAAAATGTGGATTAATTTGCGACTTAATTGTTTTCAATTCTAATTCCTTGATTAAGGATTCAAGCTTTATTTTATTAATCGCTTCAGAATTACTGAACTCTATAAAATGCCAAAGCATATATACCGAAATCCAAATTAAAGAAATAGGGGTGTCAAACACAAGACTTATAAAAAATCGCTTGGTTACCCTTGCTGAATTCCATTCAGAAACAATACTTTGAATATTTAAACTGGGAAAAGTATACTGGGTCATTTTTCGTCCTGCATCGTACAACTTGAAAATTTCAAAGACACTGCTTATCAAAAAGCTAAATAAAACAGCATATCCGAAAAACAGCAACATAATTTTCCACCACTGACCAGATGGCATGGGCGGTCTAAGTCCTACCCTTAAAATAAGTAGTCTCAATAAATGTGTCAAACTTATCCCAAGCAAAAGATTGATAAACATTCTTGGATAAAAAACAGGGCTCAATTGCCTTTCTAGTACGTAGGAAAAAAAGATCAGGGTTAGCCCATAACTAAGCCATCCTCCAATTTGACACATCCAATACCTGGTTTGATTGTTTTTCATCTTCTCAAATTTACTCCAATTCCAGCTGGAATTATGGGCAATTTGGGATTAATGGTCGAATAACTGTTTACACGGCAAAGATTTTCGTCATTTTAAACTTTTGCTATATTTTTATGTTATTAACTTACTTTTACATTCCAATTATAGTTGATGCAAATAACAGCCGGGCCTCTTTTAAATACGATCAATACACCTCAGGACTTAAAAAAAGTGAGTAGGGAGCAATTGCATCAAGTGTGCGATGAATTGAGACAATACATTATTGATGTTGTTAGTATTCATGGCGGTCACTTTTCAGCAAGCCTAGGTGTAGTTGAACTTAGCGTAGCATTGCATTATGTTTACAATACCCCTTATGATCAGTTGGTTTGGGATGTAGGCCATCAGGCTTATGGACATAAAATTTTAACAGGTCGCCGCGATCAATTTGTGACTAACCGAAAATATAAAGGATTAAGTGGGTTTCCGAAACGTAGTGAAAGTGAATATGACACTTTTGGTGTGGGTCATTCCTCTACCTCCATTTCAGCAGCCCTAGGAATGGCGATGGCAGCCAAATACAAAGGAGAAAATAGAAAATCAGTGGCGATTATTGGAGATGGCTCCATGACAGCTGGTATGGCCTTTGAAGCGATGAATCATGCTGGAATTGCAGATAGTGATGTGCTTATTATATTGAACGATAACAATATGAGTATTGACCCCAACGTAGGGGCTTTAAGAGAATACTTAACAGATATTAGTACTTCTCCTACCTATAATAAAGTGCGAGATGAAATTTGGAGCCTGATGGGCAAATTACCTATTGGTAAAAACTTTACCCGCGAAATGGCTTCTAAAATGGAAGCGAGTGTGAAAGGAGTCGTTTCCAAAAGCAGTAATATTTTTGAAGCTTTACAACTCAGATACTTTGGTCCTATTGATGGACATAATATTGCTAATTTGGTAGATACCCTAAAGGACTTGAAGGAAATTCCTGGACCTAAACTTTTACATATTATTACGGTGAAAGGAAAAGGCTATGCCTTAGCAGAAAAAGACCAAACCAAATGGCATGCCCCAGGTTTGTTTGATAAATTAACAGGGGAAATAATTAAGAAAAAAATTGAAACCCCACAACCGCCAAAATACCAAGATGTATTTGGACATAGTATTGTTGAATTAGCAAAAGTGAATCCGCAAATAATGGGCGTAACACCTGCAATGCCAAGTGGCTCTTCTTTAAAATTCATGATGGATGAAATGCCGCACCGTGCATTTGATGTAGGCATTTGCGAACAACATGCAGTTACTTTAAGTGCTGGACTTGCGACGCAAGGCATCAAAGTTTTTTGCAATATTTATTCTTCTTTCATGCAACGCGCATATGATCAAGTAATACATGATGTTGCTATTCAAAAATTACCTGTTGTATTTTGTTTGGACCGCGCTGGTTTGGTTGGGGAAGATGGTCCAACACATCATGGCTGTTATGATATTGCTTTTTTCAGATGTATCCCTAATATGATTATTAGCGCACCAATGAATGAACAAGAATTGCGCAATTTAATGCACACTGCACAACTTCCTGAAACTAATCTACCTTTTGTAATTCGTTATCCAAGAGGAGAAGGCGTCATGGTGGATTGGCAAAAACCTTTTGAGAAAATAGAAATTGGCAAAGGCCGGAAACTGAAGGATGGTAAGGATATCGCAATTTTAAGTTTTGGACACCCTGGTAATTTTGTTCAAACTGCTATTCGCAATTTACGCCCAGAAGGCATTGACCCTGCGCATTATGATATCAGATTTGTAAAACCTTTGGATACCGATTTATTACATGAAGTATTTCAAAACTATTCCATGATTATCACTGTGGAAGATGCAACAGTAGTGGGTGGTTTTGGTTCTTCTATTTTAGAATTCATGAACGAACATAACTACAGCGCTAAAATTAAAATTTTAGGAATACCAGATGCTATTGTAGAACATGGCACTTTGAAAGAATTACAAAACGAATGTCATTACGATACTAATGCAATTATGGACACTGTAAAATCCTTGTTAGGAAAAACATTACTTACAGAGGTGTAACTACAGAAAAATAAATTACAGAAAAGAATTATTATAGCTGGTAAAATAAAGTGGCATTTTTAAAATACACTTTCTCTTGATCTGTTATTGGCAAACAATTTTCAATAATCTCTCGGTAGGCATTGATGGTTTTAATATACCCACCCGCTAATAAAGATACGGGCCAATCACCCCCACAAAAACAACGGTCAGTACCAAATTGTTCTAACGCATACTCAATACTAGCTTGAATATCAGCGGAAGTCCATGTTTCAAATTTGCCCGTTGCCATTGCTAGTCCAGAAATTTTTGCATATATATTTTTATGCTGTGCAGCCACTTTCATATTGGTGCGCCAAACATCCAATTCTGATTGGTTCGTCATTGGTGGATTATTCAAATGATCCAGTACCAAATTTAAATTAGGGATTTTTTCAGCAATGGTGATTGCCGCTTTTAAATGCGCTTCCTTCACGCCCACAATATCATAGGTGATATGATGGTGTGCTAAAATTTTCAAACTTTCAATCACCTTATCTTGCAATAACCAATGCTCATTGACTTCATTATGAATTAAGTGCCTGATGCCTTTTATATAAGGCTGGGTGGCTTTCCAATTTTCAACTAGTGTCTGTGTTTTTGAAGGATCTTCTAAGGGTACCCAACCCACAACCCCTTTGATCCAATCATTTTGCGCTGCAGCACTTAACATCAATTCAGTATCCTCCAAATTATTTGCCGCTTGCACTAAAACGGCACTCGTTACGTTTACTTTTGATAATTGCGGATATAATTCTTCAGGTAAATAATTGCGGGCTAAAATGGAAGTGTCTCCTTGTAACCAACTATAATGAACTTTAATCAAGTCCCAAATATGTACATGGGTATCAATAATGGGTATCGACATAATTAAAAGAGATTTATATCGCTAAAGTTCAAGTGCACAATACTAATTTAAACTTGGATCAAAATCACCCTCATCCAAAGTAGATTCATCCACAGCCTCATCCTTGAATGCTTCTAGATTAGGGGTTTCATAGGAATCAAAGGTATCAATATGCCCTGGTTCTAGATCTTCTTCGCGGTTTTCATTCCATTCAATAATAAAATTATTCCGTCCTTCCCCTACCAGTAACTTCATATATTTTTGTTGCGCTAGTTCAAGAATAGATAAGAAAAAGAATAAGGCTTGAACACGGTCCTGACAAACATCAAACACTTTTTCAAATGCCACTGTTTTTCCTTCCTGCACCGTTTTCAATAAATACTCCCGACTACTTTCCATGGTATAGTTATACCTAACAACAGTATGTACGGGACGATTTTGACGTTCTTGCAAACGAGTCATTACTTTTTCAAATGACTTCATCAATTTAAATAATGTAACTGTTTGCAACTCGGTTCCTTCTGCAGCTTCTTCACCAACAATAGACATTTCTTGTTTGATATTCCCACGCTTCATCATCAACATTCTTAGGGATTCCAAGTCAGCCATTTGCACTGCCGCTTCCTTATACTTTTTGTATTCAAGAATTTTGTCAATCAATTCTTGTCTTGGATCAATTTCATTTCCTGAAGCATCTAACTCCTTTCTTGGTAATAATAATTTTGCCTTAATACGCATTAGGGTAGATACGAACAAGATGAACTCGCTACTTAATTCAATATTCAACTTTTCCTCTTGATGAATAAAGTCCAAAAAATCATTGATAATTTTAGTGATTTGAATATTATAGATATCCATTTCGTCACGCTCAATAAAAAAAAGCAATAAGTCAAATGGCCCCTCAAATTGGTCCACCTTGATCGAATAATTAGTGTGCTGGCTCATACCTACAAAGAAAAGGAATCGTCATTAAATTAGCGTTAATTGATAGATTATTTATCCACTTTTAATCAAATTATTAGCATCTTTGCCCAAATTTTACTTCATGAACAAAAAGTTGATCAATTGGGGCATTTTTATACT
>CAIWBA010000055.1 GCA_903910765.1 uncultured Bacteroidota bacterium | reverse complement strand
GTGGTAATGGCGCTAAAGATAAAAACAGTGTACAAACCTGTGGCACTTGTAATGGCTCAGGTCAAGTGAAACGTGTGACCAATACTTTTTTAGGTCAAATGCAAACGGTGAATACTTGTCCTTCATGTAATGGTCAAGGAAATACAGTAACAGCAAAATGTGCAGGATGTAAAGGCGAAGGTCGTATGTATGGTGAAGAAACTATTTCCATTGATATACCAGCTGGCGTACAAGATGGTATGCAATTAAGTATGTCAGGTAAAGGTAATGCAGGCGAGCGTGGTGGAAGTCCGGGTGATTTAATCATCATGATAGAAGAAGAACCACATGAGTCCTTACATAGAGATGGTTTAAATGTAGCCTACGATTTATACATCACCATTCCCGATGCAGTTTTTGGTACCAGTGTCGAAGTGCCTACGATTGATGGGCGTGCTAAAATAAAAATACCACCAGGAACACAGAGTGGTAAAATATTCAGATTAAAAGGGAAAGGGTTTCCGGAAGTGCAAGGTTATGCAAAAGGAGATCAATTGATTAATGTAAACATATGGACACCGCAGCAGGTAAGTGATGAAGAAAAGGAAGCGTTGGAAAAAATGCAACTCAGCGAAAACTTCAAACCCAAGCCTGTAAAGGGGGATAAGAGTTTTTATGACAGAGTAAAAGAAGCTTTTAGATAAAATAAAAAAAAGGGATTACATAATCCCTTTTTTTATGGGTACTTGTTAGGCCTCCTTAAGTTGATAAATATCCTTAGAATTACGACCAAGACCATCATAGTCTAATCCATATCCCACTACAAATTTGTTGGGGATTTCAAAACAGTCATAGTCCACTTTGATCGGATAGGCAAGTGCCTCTTTTTTATTTAATAGTACTGCAATTTTTAAAGAAGCCAATTGTTGTGATTGTAATTGCGGTAAAAAATGGTGGAGTGTTTTTCCAGTATCAATAATGTCTTCCAAAATAATTACGTGTCGATCATTTAAATTGGTATCCAAGCCAATGGCTGTAATTACATTGCCAGTTGAGCTAACACCTTTATAGGAAGCTAGCTTTACAAAACATACTTCAGCTTCAAAATCAAGATACTTAAACAAGTCTGCGGTAAATAAAAAAGAGCCATTTAAAATGGACAAGAACAATGGTTTTTTATCGCCGTAATCCTTTTTTAATTGCTGCGCAAGTAGTTGAATTTTTTCCTGAATCTCCTGGTCTGTTATATAGGGCGTAAATTCTTTATCGTGTATTTTGATGTTAGGCATATTTTATGAACTTTTAAATTGAATAACTTTGTAAGTTGATTATTTATTAAGTGACAGTTTTGTTTTTTGCTCTTTTGGTTTTACTAGCATTAGCTGTGTTCCTGCTGCAGGATTGTCGCCAATACCAGGGTTGTATTCCTTTAATTTTTTTAATTGAATGCCTTCTTTTTGACTAATGTCATAAAGACTTTCGCCACCGACTACTAAATGAAAACTTTTATCGCCTTCCGCTTTTTTATTTCCTAAAAATAATAGTTGATCCGCTGCTAACAAGTCGGTTTCTTTTAAATCATTAAATACAAAAACCTTATATAGAGGAATATTATGCTCGGTTGCGATTTGTAAAAGCGAAGTGCCTGCTTTGGCCCAGATAACAGCAACCTGATTTATTTTAAATGGTTTGTCAGGGTAAACACTGGTTGGCTTTTTTGCTATAGTATCTTTTACTGTCCTGATTGGCTTTGCAACTAATGTTGAATCCTTGCCAATGCTATTCATTTTTATTTCGGTAACATTTGCACTTGTTTTGCTCGGTTCAATCCCTTTAATGTTATTAATAGGTAAGCTTACTTGATTTATATAATTGCTAGCACTATCAGTTGCTGTCTTTACTTGATTGGGGGTTTCATTTTTCAAAGCGATAACTGTATCCTTTTTTTCGGGCATCCTTAACCCTGTTTCTTTGGGTGCTTCCGATACTAAACTTGCAGTAGTTTCTTTTTTATCTAAGGTTGCATTTTTTGCCACAATCGTTTCGGATGATGCTGTATCATTTTCATCATTTAGCTCTGGAAAATTGTATTGTGATAATTCGTAATCATCAATTACTTTCATCAATTTATTCGCATAGTCACTTGCAGTCGCATAACCTGCCTTTTTTAAACCAATCGCCCATGCAGAATCATCCACAGGATCTAATTGGAAGAGTGGTGCGTAATTGGGTCTTGTTTTGATAAAATTAGAGTGATCAATAAAAGAAGCGTTGGCATTTGGATACACCCTGAAGCACTCTTGTTTGGTGTCGTCATCCTGATAAGTGGTTTCCCCTTTCCAATCAGTTTTACATTTGATACCAAAGTGATTATTAAAATTCAATGCTAAGTTACTTTCTCCGCTATTTGATTCAACAATGCCTTGGG
>CAIWBA010000054.1 GCA_903910765.1 uncultured Bacteroidota bacterium | reverse complement strand
CCTCAAATAAAAGCAATGCATTACTTGAGACCAATTCCTCAAGGAATGATCGATGTTACTAATCCTAAGATAGAACAGAATCCTGGCTATTAATTAGGTTAGATTTTTATAGGAAGGATTTGTTCATTGTTTATTTAAAAGCATGAGCAAATCCTTCCTTTTTTTTACGCCATTTTGGAGCATTTTTTTTATATTTATTTGAACTAACGCGTTAAATTTTACTTTATGTCGATAAATAAAACAACATTCCTTTTTGTAGTGGTATTATTTCAGTTGTCTTTTGCCGCTGCGCAAAAAAATAGTAATGGGGTGGTCGCAAAATCCAGTTTGGTTGAACCCATGGTGGATGCAGCCAACTCAAGGTTTTTTTACTTTAATTCGGCAACGAGGCCATTTGGAATGGTGAACTTAAGTCCTGATATGAACTTAAGAGGAACTTGGAATACCGGATATCGCTATAATGAGGATACGATTAAATGTTTTAGTCATATACATTGTTGGGAAATGTCAGGAATACCAGTACTACCCACCACTGGTATTTTTAAAGGTCATTTAGGACCTGATACTTATGGTTCAAGTTATACGCATGCCGATGAAATAGCAAAACCAGGATACCATAAAGTAGTATTAAAAGATTATTCCATTACTGCTGAATTAACATCAACCACAAGAGTAGGCTTTCACAGATATACGTATCCAAAATCAAATGACAGTTATATTTTGTTTGATTTTACAACAGTATTAGGTTCTTCCGAAACACAATCAAGTAAAGTAAATAAAGCGAATGATCATCGTATTGAAGGAGAAGTGACCATGGCGGCAACCATTCGTCGACCAAAACCAATTACCGTTTATTTTGTAGCAGAATTTGATAAACCATTTGTAACATTCGGTGGTTGGAAAAATGGTACGGTCATTCCAACACTAAATTCATTAGAAGGGGAAAAAACTGGCGTGTTTGTAAAGTTTAATACGAAGCAAGGAGAAAAGAGATTAATGAAAGTAGCAATTTCTTATGTTAGCGTTGCAGAAGCACAAAATAATTTGAAGTCAGAATTGCCTGCTTGGAATTTTGATGAAATTGTAAAGCAGTCTGCAGAGAATTGGGATGTGATGTTGGGTAGGATTGATGTGGAAGGAGGTACTAAGGTGCAACAACAACGATTTTATACGGACTTATTTCATGCATTACAAGGCAGACGCATTGTAAGTGATGTAAGTGGAACTTATATTGATAATACGGGTGTTACCCCCTTAAAAAAACAAGTTAAATTAGATGCCAATGGCAAACCTACATTTAACATGTATAATTCTGATTCATTTTGGGGAGCGCAATGGTCATTGAATACACTTTGGCATTTGGTGTATCCCGAAATTACAGAGGAGTTTATTAATTGTATGTTACAGATGTATGATGATGGCGGTTTAATACCTAGAGGCCCATCTGGAGGTAACTATACTTATGTAATGACAGGCGCTGCAACCACGCCATTTATTACAAGTGCTTATTTAAAAGGAATCAAAGGGTTTGATATTAATAAGGCCTATGAAGGAATGAGAAAGGATCACTTCCCTGGAGGCATGATGAGTAAAGCAGGGTATGAGCACACCACATTTAAAGGGGGCGGAATTGAAGAATATATGGAACTTGGTTATGTTCCTTTTCCATTAACACCCATTAAATATGGTTTTCACCAAGATGGTGCGGCACAAACATTGGAATATGCCTATCAAGATTATGCTTTAGCGCAAATAGCCAAAGTATTAAATAAAAAACAGGATTATGATTTATTTAGTGCGAGGGCCAATAACTATAAAAATTTATTTAATAAAGAAATTGGTTGGATGTGGTCTAAAAACAAAAAAGGGGAGTGGAATCAACCCATTGATATTTTAGATTATGAAAAAGGATGGGTAGAAGGTAATGCAGCGCAATACACTTGGTTTGTGCCACATGATGTACCAGGCTTAATCAATTTAATGGGCGGAAACGATGCATTTACAACTAAGCTTAATGAGTCCTTCACCAAAGCACGTATGCATAACTTTGTTTCTGGCAAATCTGAAAATCCGGCAGATCAAAAATTAATACGACGTGTTTATATTAATTATGGAAATCAGCCATGTATGGAAACTCCGTTCTTATTTAACTATGCTGCTAAGCCATGGTTAACGCAATATTGGACCAGACAATTAATTGATTCAGTGTATTCCGGTATTTCACCACAAAAAGGATATAGTGGAGATGAGGATCAAGGATTAATGGGTTCCTTAGCTGTGTTATTGAAAATAGGTTTGTTCTCCACTGATGGAGGT
>CAIWBA010000053.1 GCA_903910765.1 uncultured Bacteroidota bacterium | reverse complement strand
ATCTCAGCTTCCTTATTTTGTATCTGTGTTAAAAATTCTTTGCCACCGCTTGAAATATTTCTTAATTCATCCAAACTTTCTGAAACCCCAGTTTTAATAAACCCGCCTTTCACCACAGTTGCAGGCGCTTGCTCGGATAAGGTATTGAAAATGGCATTTTTACTGGTTTCGCAGGTAGCCAAATCATTACTAATGTGTTGTAGGTAATTATTAGAATGAGGGGCCAATAATTCTTTTATTTCATGAACAGCTTCCAATGATTTTCCTAATTGTAAAAATTCACGGGGCTGTAATTTTCTGGTAGATAATTTACTCGCTAATCTTTCTAAATCACCACAGGATTCAATGAGGGCGCCAAGTTGGGTTGCTGTAGTATCGTCCTTTAAAAAACTAGCAACGGTATTTAATCGGTTATTAATTTGTTCAATAGATTGCAATGGGAATACCAACCATCTTTTTAATAAGCGCGCACCCATGGGGCTTTTAGTTGCATCCATGATCTCCAATAATCCTTTACGATCGGCGCCATTGCCTATTAATTCTAAATTGCGTATGGTGAATTTATCCATCCATAAAATTTCATCACGCACCATGCGCTGTATTTTATGAATATGTTGTAAGTGGGGGTGTTCAGTTTCTTTTAAATAATGCAGTATGGCACCTGCAGCAATGATGCCTAATTTTTGGTCTTCAATACCAAAGCCTTTTAAATTTTGCGTTTGAAATTGCTTTAACAAAAGTTCAGTCGCAAAAGGTTCGTCAAAAATCCAACTGTCTAATCCATAAGTATAAAAGCTGGTCCCAAATGTTTCTTTAAAATTAGCTTGGTAATTTTTTGGGAATAAAATTTCAGCAGGTTGTAAGCTTTGTAATAATTTATCTATGTATTCAACATTGCCTTCTGCAATTAAAAATTCACCGGTAGTGATATCTAAAAATGCAACTCCGCCTTTATCATTTTCAACATATATAGCCGATAGAAAATTATTGTTCTTATGCTCTAGTAATTTGTCATTAGTGGCAATACCAGGTGTGAGCATATCGGTCACTCCGCGTTTTACAATTCCTTTGACTGTTTTAGGATCTTCTAATTGATCACAAATAGCCACTCGGTGCCCAGCTTTTACTAATTTATGTAAATACGTATCTAAAGAATGATGGGGGAATCCGGCTAATTCACTACTGGAGGCAGCACCATTATTTCTTTTGGTTAATGTTATGCCCAAAACCTTGGATGCTATTATCGCATCCTCCCCAAAAGTTTCATAAAAATCACCCACCCTAAAAAGTAAGATGGCATCAGGGTATTTTTGCTTAATAGCCCTATGCTGCTGCATAAGCGGGGTATCGGAACTAGATTTTGCCATGGGTGACAAACCTACATAATTTTTCATAAAAAGCGTACTTTTGCGTATGCGTAAATTAAGCATGGATGAGCTTGGAAGGATGTCAGTTGCCGACTTTAAAGAAGCGCCTAAAAAGCCGATTGTAGTGGTGATGGACCAAATCAGAAGCATGCACAATGTGGGTAGTGTTTTTAGAACTGCCGACGCCTTTTTAATCAATGGGATTTGTTTGTGTGGGTTTACCCCGCAACCCCCGCATCGGGATATTCATAAAACAGCTTTGGGCGCCACTGATTCGGTGGATTGGTTGTATTATGAGCAAACCACTCAGGCGGTAAAGGAGTTAAAAGCACAGGGGTATAAAGTATATGCCATTGAACAAACGGAAGGAAGTATTCCATTAAATAAATTTGAAAAGTCGGATACACCCATCGCCTTGGTTTTTGGGAATGAAGTGGATGGGGTGGATAATGAAGTCATCGCACTTTGTGATGGCGTCATTGAAATTCCACAATGGGGGATGAAACATTCCTTAAATATATCCGTAGCCGCTGCGGTGGTGCTTTGGGAATTAGTGCGTTCGTAAAACAATAAAAATGAGTCAAGTAAAAAATTATTTAAGTTTAGTCAAATTCTCGCATACCATTTTTGCAATGCCTTTTGCACTCATTGGATTTGTGTTGGGATTAAGAAATCATTTCATTCAACAAACCTCGGTGGATCAGGTTGGGTTAAAGTTTTTTTTAGTACTGGTATGTATGGTTACTGCACGATCAACAGCGATGGCTTTTAATCGTTATTTAGATAGGCATTTTGATAAATTAAATCCACGCACAGCCATCAGAGAAATCCCAGCAGGTATTATTAAAGCAGAAAAAGCCCTGATATTTATTGGTATTAATATGGCGATATTTATTATAGCTACTTATTTTATTAATGCCATTTGTTTTTATTTGTCACCGGTTGCATTATTCGTGATTTTATTTTATAGTTATACCAAACGATTTACTTATTTATGCCATTTGGTTTTAGGCATCGGTTTGTCCCTAGCGCCCATTGGTGCTTACTTAGCAGTGACGGGCAGTTTTGATGTATTGCCTTTGTTATTTTCATTCGCCGTTATTTTTTGGGTAAGTGGCTTTGATATTATTTATGCTTTGCAGGATATTGATTTTGATCAATCACAATCACTATATTCTATCCCAAGTCAATGGGGCTTAAAACAATCATTAAGTATTTCACGCGTACTACATGTTTTATCAGCATCATTTGTTATTGCTGCTTATTTTGTAGGGGGATTTCATTTTCTATATCTTTTTGGTTTGCTTATTTTTATTGGAATGTTGTTTTACCAACAAAGTATTGTTAAACCACATGACCTTAGTAAAGTAAACCTCGCGTTTATGACTGCCAATGGGATAGCGAGTATTGTATTTAGTGTTTTTGTTATTGGCGCCATGCTTATTCAAATGTATCTTTAACCAGTATAATAAATTAACCTTGCCTAGAATTATTTGTATAGATTATGGTGGAAAAAGATGTGGTTTAGCAGTGACTGATCCACTTCAAATTATTGCGACTGCATTACTAACAGTTGAGACCAAAAATCTATATACTTTTTTAGCAGATTATTTTAAAAAGGAGGAAGTGGAACTCATTTTAATTGGAGAACCCCTTAACTTGGATAATACCCCAACACACGCCACACCCTTGGTAAAAAAAGCCATTGTGGAACTTGAAAAAAAATTCCCCACCATACCCGTGGTTACCGTGGATGAAAGATACAGTTCCAAAAATGCGGTGCGCGCCATGGTGGAAATGGGGATGAAAAAAGTGGACAGAAGAGATAAGAAAAACATTGATTTGGTGGCT
>CAIWBA010000052.1 GCA_903910765.1 uncultured Bacteroidota bacterium | reverse complement strand
TCCATTAATTGCAATCGCACCTAAATATAAAATGGAAGTCAAATTCACAAACACATATAAAAACAACCAAAAAATCGCCATAATTAAGGACACCGTTTCATTGTACCTCATTTGTAAAAACTGAGGCATGGTGTAAATTTTATTTTTTAAATAAATAGGCATAAACCATACGGCAATAATCACCAAACCCAGTGCAGCAATCCACTCATAGGCGGATACGGCAATACCCACAAAATATCCATTACCACTCATGCCGATGAATTGCTCCGCTGATATATTAGAGGCAATAAGTGAAGCACCAATGGCCCACCAGGTTAAAGATCCTTCCGCTAAAAAGAATGCTTTTGAATCCTGTTCTTTGGTATGTCTTTTTTTATAAATATAATATCCATAAGATAGGATCAAAACAAAATAGACAAGGAATACAATGTAATCTAAGGTGCTTAATTGATAATTCATAAGTAATCGATTGGTTTGGTTTTGGTTATTTTGTTGCGAACTTATAAACAGTGGAATGCGTATAAGTTTCACCTGGTTTTAATAAGGTACTCGGAAATTTTACTTGATTGGGTGCATCAGGGAAATGTTGTGTTTCCAAAGTCAATGCACCATGCTTAATATATTGAATACCATTTTTAGTATGTGTCAATGTACCATCTAAAAAATTACCAGAATAAAATTGTAAACCTGGCTCTGTTGTAAATACGGTTAAGCTGCGGCCTGACAAAGGATCATATACATTGGCTACTTCTTGTAAACCTTCCGCTTTATTTAATATCCAATTATGATCATATCCCCCTGCTACTTTATCAAGGTCATCTCCAATACGCTTGGCTTGTGTAAAATCCATTGGCGTAGCTTTCACATCCACTGATTCTCCTGTAGGTATTAGTACTGTATCGACGGGTGTATATTGATTTGCATTTATTTGCAAAACATGATCCTTAATCGTAAGTGACTTTCCTGCAGACAAATTAAAATAAGCGTGATTGGTTAAATTAATCACAGTGGTTTTGTCTGTTGTGGCAGTATAATCTATTTTAATTCCATTATCCTCTGTTAAAGTATACACCACTTGTACTTTTAAGTTTCCCGGATAGCCTTCCTCTCCATCCTTGCTTTCATAATTTAATTGAATACTACTATCCCCCGCTAATGGAGTGGCTGCCCACACTACCTTATCAAACCCTTTTAATCCGCCATGTAATGATTGTCCATTATTATTCAATGCTGCATGGTATTCAATACCATCTACTTTATAAGTTCCTTTTGCAATTCGGTTCGCATAGCGACCAATCAATGCACCAAAATAGGGATTAGCTGTTTGTGTAAATCCACTTAAGGAATCATAGCCAGTTAATACATCACCCCAACTACTGTCCTTTGCTTGTGTTATAATTTTTGTGAGGGCACCGCCATAATTAATAATGCCTACTTGCATGCCATGCGCGTTGGTTAATGTGTATTCCGTAATAGGTTGACCCTCAAATTCACCATAAGCTTGGCTGGTCAACTTAACAGTAGTATCCATAGTATTTGTATTATTGGAGGAACATGCTTGATTGAAAAATGAAATCACAAGCGTTAAAATAAAACCTTGTAGTACTTTTTTTGACATAAATATTTAAATTAAATATAAAGTAAGATGGGGCTATTTTTAATACCCTCTGTAATATAATTATTTTATGTGAGTTCCTTGGGCAATTTTTACTTGATACACTTTTAAAGTATTGGTAGTTTGTTGTGCATATACATCAGCAACAGTATTGATGATTGCTTCCACTTCCGATTTTTTAATAATATTGATCGTACAGCCCCCAAATCCACCACCCATCATTCGCGCCCCTAATACATGGGGGTTATCCTTGACAGCATTGACTAAAATGTCCAATTCCCGACAGCTCACTTCATATAATTTTGATAAGCCTTCGTGTGTTTCATACATTTTATGTCCGAAAGCTTTTATATCTCCTGCCAATAAATCCTTTACGGCTAATTGCACGCGATCAATTTCTTCCACTACATATTTACATCGGTGATATACTTTAGATCCAACCAATGACGTATCTGTTTTTAATAGTTCATCCACTTGTTGCTTACTTGCATCACGTAAAGTTTTGATAGCGGGATATTTTTTCTGCAATATGCCAACACCCTGTTCACATTCCAAACGTCGGGTATTATATTCGGAAGAAGCTAATGCATGTTTGATTTGTGTGTCAAATAAAACTATTTGATACTCTTTTAAATCTAAAGGATAATAATTGTGTTGTAAGCTTCCACAATCCAATAGCATTACTTGATTGCTTTTTCCATGTAAACTAGCAAACATATCCATGATGCCACATTTAACACCTGCAAATTCATGTTCCGATTGCTGTGTCATTAATGCCATTTGCATAGTATTTAAACCCAGCTGATACATTTCATTCAATGAAAAAATAACAGCACACTCCACCGCTGCCGAGCTTGATAAGCCAGCACCAATAGGGATATCGCCTTGTAAACAAATATCAAAACCCTTATCAAGTTCATGGGTAGCAGTGTTACTTGATGCGTTAGCAATATATTTTTGTACCTGTGCGACCACGCCAATAATATAATTCACCCAACTTGTTGCATGTGGTTGAATAGCAACAGCAGGTACAATCACGCTTTCCTGTAAATCAATGGCGTGCATATGTATTGCACCATCAGATCGTTTTGCTATAGCTACTTCAACGCTTTTGTCAATGGCTGCAGGTAAAACAAAACCATTATTATAGTCCGTATGTTCGCCAATTAAATTAATGCGTCCAGGTGATTGCACTACTAAGGAAGCAGTAGTATTAAATAACTGCTCAAAGGACATACGAATATCTTGCATTCCTAAATAAATATTAATTGTTGGATTTAAAGTTAATGAACCTTTTGCAAACAAGCTGCAGCAGCATCTAATGTTTCCTTGACTTTGGCAAAACACAAACGAATCACTTTATGATCGGTAGACTTTTGATAAAAAGCAGACATCGGAACAATAGCAATACCAAACTCCCTGACCAATCTTTCTGCAAATACGGTATCGGGTTCATCTGAAATAGTATCATATCGATAACTTTCAAAATAGGAACCCGAGGAAGGCAAGCGCACAAATTTAGTATTGTCCAGTAAGCCCCTTAAGTAATCTCTTTTTTCTTGGTACATGGCGCCTATAGATAAATAAGCTTCCTTATTCGTCATATACTCCGCAATCGCTATTTGCTTGGGGGTATCACATCCAAAGGCGTTAAACTGATGCACTTTGCGATACTCCTTCATTATATTTTCAGGCGCAATACAATAACCTAATTTCCAACCGGTACAATGGTAGGTTTTACCAAAAGAAAAACAAACAAAAGTGCGCGCAAACAAATCAGGATATTTCATCACTGTTTCATGTTGCTTATTATCATAAATCAAATGCTCATATACTTCATCGCTGATTAAGTACAAATTATTTGAAAGCACTATTTCTTGTAATATTAAAATGTCCTCTTTGGTAAATACACGTCCAGTAGGATTATGCGGTGTGTTTACCAGTATCGCTTTTGTTTTCGGTGTAATCGCTGCCTTCACTTTATCCCAGGGAATAGTATAATCAGGAAATTCTAATTCAATAGGCACCACAATACCTCCGTTAAAAACAATATTAGGGATATAACTATCATAGGCAGGTTCAAAAATAATCACCTCATCCCCTGGTTGTATTATGGTTGAAAAAGCACAAAAAATAGAATAGGTGCCGCCCGGCGTAATGGTAATATTAGTTTCGGGATTAATATTTACATCATATAAATATTTTATTTTCTCCGCCAATCTTTCCCGCAATAATGGAACACCATTGGTGTGTGCATATTGATTACCGCCCGATTGCATGGCTTTATTAACACATTCAATCAACTCGGCACTCATGGGAAAATCAGGAAACCCCTGTCCTAAATTTATCGCATTGTGCTTTGCCGCCAATTGGCTCATGACCGTAAAAATACTAGTGCCAATATTGGGGAGCTTTGATTGCATATAAGTTGAAAATTAAAAATTCAAT
>CAIWBA010000051.1 GCA_903910765.1 uncultured Bacteroidota bacterium | reverse complement strand
GGAAACTGGATTTACTGAATTAGCAAAAAGATGGTTACCGATTTTAAATGAGTTTGATCAAGTAGGTGTAGATGTTTGTTATGAAATACATCCTGGTGAGGATTTGCATGATGGGGTTACTTATGAAATGTTTTTAGACAAGGTGAACCAACATCCACGTGCTTGCTTATTATACGATCCATCTCATTTTGTTTTACAATGTATGGATTACTTAGGATACATTGATGCATTTCATGAGCGCATAAAAATGTTCCATGTAAAAGATGCTGAATTTAATCCAACTGCCAAACAAGGCGTGTATGGTGGTTATCAAAATTGGATTGACCGCGCAGGCAGATTTAGATCATTGGGAGATGGACAAGTTGATTTTAAAAATATTTTTAGCAAACTAGCCGCTTATGATTTTAAGGGATGGGCGGTGATGGAATGGGAATGCGCCATTAAGCATCCTGAAGTGGGCGCTGCGGAAGGTGCCGTATTCATTAAAAATAATATTATACAAGTCACAGAAAAAGCGTTCGATGATTTTGCGAATACAGGATCAGATGAAGCATTTAACAAGAAAATTTTAGGTATATAATTAAATCAATTAATCATTAAATAAAAAAAGCGTATGAAAAAGGTGTTAGGAATTATGTCAGCAGTTGTTGTAGTATTAACTGCATGTGGTGGTGGAGAAAAAAAAGAAGGGACAATGGATGCAACTGCAACCACTGAAGTAAAAGCAGTGGTAGCAGCGCCAAAACCATTATCTGAAAATCCTGATTATCAAAAAGGCTTGGCATTGGTTGCAGGTAGCGATTGTTTGACTTGTCATAAAACAAGTGAAAAACTAATTGGACCAGCGTATAAAGATGTAGCTGCAAAATATGAAGCAACAGAAAGTAATATTAAAATGTTGGCAGGCAAAGTAATCAGTGGTGGTAGTGGCGTTTGGGGCGCAATACCTATGACACCGCACCCACAAGTGAAAGAGGAAGATGCAATAGCCATGGTGAAATATATTATGTTGTTGAAAAAATAATTAGTTAGTAATAATCGTAAAAATAAAAAAATGAAATTAAAATCAATTGTACTTTCCTCTTTGGTGTTATTTATTTGTATTCAAACAATGGCACAAAAAAAGAAGTGGACAAGTTTATTCGACGGGAAAACAACCAAAGGTTGGCATACGTATGGTGAAACTGCTGCAGGCCAAGCTTGGAAGGCAGAAGATGGTGTACTTTTTTTAGATGCTACTACTAAGGAAGGTCGTGGGGACATTACTACAGATGAGAGTTTTGATGATTTTCATTTAAAATTAGAATGGAAAATTTCAAAAAACGGAAATAGTGGTGTTATCTTTTTTGCACAAGATGATAAAGCAAAATATAAAAACCTTTGGTTTACAGGACCTGAAATGCAAGTACTAGATAACGAAGGCCATAGTGATGGTAAAATTGTAAAGCACAGAGCCGGAAACTTGTATGATTTAATCGCAGGACCAGATGATGCTGTAAAACCTGTTGGGGAATGGAATAAAGCGGAAATCATTGTTCAAAAAGGAACCTTGGTTTTAAAATTAAATGGTGTAACAACAGCAAGCACTACTTTAGGTGATGATAGCTGGAAGGAATTAATTAAAAACAGTAAGTTTTCAAAAAAGGACTCTCCTGATTTCGGAAAAGTATTTAGTGGGCACATTGCATTGCAAGATCATGGCAATAATGTATCCTATAGAAATATTCAAATCAAAAGACTTTAATCATTTTTGTGAATAACGTCCATGAATCATTTATGCGTCAGGCCCTCTCGCAAGCGCAGAGGGCCTTTGACGAAGATGAAGTTCCCGTTGGTGCAGTCATTGTAATGAACGGTCAAGTCATTGCAAAAGGATATAATCAGGTTCAGTTATTAAAAGATGTCACTGCACATGCTGAAATTTTAGCCATCAGCAGTGCTTGTGAAAATTTACAATCCAAATATTTACCAGCCGCCACCTTATATGTAACCTTGGAGCCCTGCCTCATGTGTGCAGGGGCTTTGTATTGGAATAAAATTGGCCATATCGTTTTTGGGGCCTACGATGAAAAAAATAGTTACCGCCGTGTAACTGAAAAAAATCCATTCCACCCTTCCACGACTATTGTAGGCGGTATTTTGCAAGAAGAAAGCGCCGCGCTCATGCAGGCATTTTTTAAAGCAAAGAGATAGTTATTGAGATAAAATTAGCACCACTAACTTACTATTTAAGAAAAAATGACCCGCGTTCGCTTAAATCAGTGGAAAGCGGTGTAATTTTGTCCCTCATTCAAGAAACAATAAAATAAAAAATATGTCATTTACTTTACCAGCGTTACCATACGCACACGAAGCCTTAGAGCCACATTTTGATACCTTGACCATGCAGATTCATCATGGCAAACACCATCAAGCTTATGTAGACAATTTAAATAAAGCAGTAGCAGGAACCCCTAACGAGGGAAAAACTTTGGAAGAATTAGTAGCAGTAGCAGGAACCATTAGCCCTGCAGTTCGTAATAATGGTGGTGGACATTGGAACCACAGTTTCTTTTGGGCTAGCTTAGCACCGAATGCTGGCGGAACACCAACAGGCACTTTGGGTGATGCGATCACTGCTGCGTTTGGAAGCTTTGATGCATTCAAAGAAAAATTTGCTGCTGCAGGTATGACGCGTTTTGGAAGTGGTTGGGCTTGGTTAATTGTAAAGGACGGGAAATTAGAAGTAAGTTCAACACCCAACCAAGACAATCCATTAATGGATGTTGCAGATGTTAAAGGTTCCCCATTATTAGGCGCAGATGTTTGGGAACACGCTTACTATTTAAAATATCAAAACAGAAGAGCAGATTATTTAGCTGCTTTTTGGAATGTCGTGAACTGGTCAGTCGTTGCTGATCGTTTTGCTGCTGCGAAATAAAATTGAAATTCGGTGGTGTATCCACTTATTTGAAAATCCCAAAGTTAACCGCTTTGGGATTTTTTTATGGAACAGGATCAAATCCATGTCCCCCACCAGGCCTACATTTACTTATTCGTTTCATCCCTAAAAATATTCCTTTAATTGGGCCATACTTTTCAATAGCGGTGGCGGTATATTGAGAACAGGTGGGTGTGAATCTACATTTGCTCGCACCTAAATAAGGTGATAATACTAATTGATAAAATCGAATAGCTATAATAAATGGGAAGGCGCTTATTTTTTTTATCACCCCTAAAATATCACCACCACTATACCGCTTACTCATACAACATTTGGTTTTAACTTATCAGCTAGTTTTTGCAATATCAATTTAATCGACGTTTGTATTTGTTGTTGGGTTTGCACATTTACATCTACATATAAAAAAAATAGATTGAGTCGCGTGTTTGTTAAGCTTATACTATTCGTAAAATTTGGTTTTTCTAATCGATACCCTTCGCGTAGTAATCTTTTTACTCTATTTCGTTGAACTGCTTTTCTAAATTGTCGACTAGGCGCACCCACCCCTGCTTGCAGCAACCCATTAGGAAAAATTCCAGCCTCGACTTTTTCAATGGTGTATAATAATCTAATAGGATGCATTGTAATAGCAGTGCCTTTCGAAAACAAAAATTGTGTTTGCTTTCGGCTTTTGAGCTTATCCTTTTTTTGGTATGTAAAATTTTTAGACAACAGCTTAAATATAGGCATTAAAAAAGTCCTTCCCGAATTTCGGGAAGGACTTTAAAATTATTGAATTTCGAGTGAATGTAGGAAATCCTACAAATGAATTATTTTAATCCTTTTTCACTTGATACTGTAAGTTTTTTACGTCCTTTCTTTCGGCGGCTTGCTAATACTTTACGACCATTAGCTGTTTCCATACGTTGACGGAATCCGTGAACAGATTTACGACGACGCTTATGTGGTTGGAATGTACGTTTCATAGTATGTCTTAAATTTTTTTCTTTTCTGTACTTTAATTTTCGTTTTCGTCCTGTTCCTAATAGCAGTCACCATACCACTACCTGTGAAAGGACGGCAAAAATAGGGTATTTTTTTATTTTTTAAGCTAAATCTGTGTGTTTTGCATCAATTTTTTGTCCAAAAAAAGTGCTGGCCTGCAATTCAAAGGCTTGTGGGTTGTCGGTAGTGTAAAAACTAAGTTGTCCAGATTGACTACATTTTTGGGCTAAATTAGGATGGCTTTCAAGGTATTTAGCAAGGCTTTTAGCCACTATAGCCCCTTGTGTTACTACATTTACCCCCTTGGGCATATAAGCCCTTATTTTGTCAGCTAATAAGGGATAATGGGTACATGCTAGTAAAAGGGTATCAATGTCTGCGGATTGTGAAAAAAGTTGATCAAGGTAGGATTTGACAAAATAGTCTGCACCTGGTTTATCCTGTTCTCCATTTTCAATCAAGGGTACCCATAATGGACAGGCTTGCTGAAATACCTTAAGGTCAGGGAAAAATTTAGCCAATTCTATTGGATAACTATCACTTTGTATGGTGCCCAATGTTCCTAAAATTCCTACTTGGTGGGTGGTTGAAAAATTGCCTAAAATTTCAGTAGTAGGTCTGATCACACCTAATACCCTTTTGTCAGGCGCAATTATTGGTAAATCTTTTTGCTGAATAGTACGAAGTGCTTTTGCTGATGCCGTATTGCAAGCCAATATCACTAAGGAGCATCCTTGGTTAAAAAACCAATTGACTGCTTCAAGGGTGTATTGATATACCGTATCATAGGATCGAGGACCATAAGGGGCGCGCGCATTATCACCTAAATAGAGGTAATCATATTGAGGTAAAGTTTGTTTAAGCTCCTTTAAAATGGTGAGCCCTCCATAACCGCTATCAAAAACACCAATTGGCGCAGTAGGCATATCATTATTTTATTTCGTAAAACTAAAGAACCTCGTTGTAAACAACGAGGTTCTTGGTAAAATATATTTAAAAATATTATCCTTTTTTAGGCGCTGCTGGTTTTGCTGCTGGAGCACCACCTGTAGCCGCTTTAAATGCATCTTCAATTTCCTTTGGTAAAGGCAATTTCAACTTCATTGCAACACGAATTGTTAAGTTGTCAACGATAGATGGTTGCATATATGGAGATAAAGCATCTGCTTTTAATACTAGCGTGTATTTTTGTTCAGCAACTACTTCACCTACTGCAGCAGCAACTTTTTGTCTGTAAGGCAATAACAATGATTCTTGTTTTTGCTCCATAGATTGTTGTTGGTATTGTTGCCAGTTGATTAACTTGTACTTTAAACGGTTTAAATCGTCAGTAGCCATTTGTAAAGCCTTTGGACGTTTAGACAAATTTGCAGAATCTCTTTTGTAGATACTATCTTTTACTTGATAATCCTTTAAAGTATAGTTATACTCATCTTGTAAAGAATCTTGCGCGTAAGATTTAAGCACGGTGTCTAATTTTTCTTGGATGCCTGGGAATAAAGCAATTACGCTTTGATCATCAAAATATCCAATTTTAACCTGAGCAGATGCTGTGTTGTTAAATGAAGCTGCAACTAATAAAATGGCTGCAAATAAAAAACCTTTTTTCATATCTATTTGTTTTTTTAAAAAATCTATTTGTTTGTTTTTCTTAATTATTGATCCCCAATTCCTTCAAAACATCGTCACTTTTGTCCAGTTTCGGGTCTGCAAATATAATGGTAATTCCTTCACTTTTATCTAAAATGAAGTCATATCCCCTAGCAGTAGCTAATTTTTGGACTGCATTGTATACTTTATCCTGTATAGGTTTAACCATTTTTTGGCGCTCCTTGAACAAATCCCCCTCATAACCAAAGCGTTTCTTTTGAAGATCCCTAAGCTCTTTTTCCTTCACAAAAAGCTCATCTTCCCTTTTTTTCTTAAGATCATCGGAAAGCATAAACTGCTCAGCCTCATAATTTTTATACATTTTATCGAGGGTCATTTGCTTTTGGTCAATTTCTTGTTGCCATTGATCCCCTAATGCCTTTAATTTTTTATCAGCCTCCTTATATTCTGGAATTTTATCCAAAATATACTTCGTATTGATAATTGCATATTTTGCTTGCGCATTTGATGAAAATGCCGTGAAAAAAGAAATGGCTAAAAATAAAAAAACTTTATTGAATTGCATAAGCTATAATTTTAAAAAATTAAAAACTACTTGATTACTATTCTGGTTCAAAGCCTAACATAAAGGTAAATCTTCCTGCATCTTTTAAGGTGTTAGTTCCATTTATGCGATCTAAACCAATACCATAATCAAATCCCAAAAGTCCAAACATGGGTAGGAAAAAACGCATCCCCAAACCAACAGAACGACGCAGATTAAATGGATTGTATTCCTTCATGCTATACCAACCATTGGCTGCTTCAAAAAAGCCCAACGCATAAATAGTACTACTTGCAGCCAAACTTAATGGATATCTAATTTCAACTGCATATTTATTAAAAATGGTAAAGTGTTGGCGAGCTGATTGCTGATCAGGATTTACTTTAGGATTGGATGTTTCATAAACTGGATAACCTCTTTGTGCAATAATATCATAGCCTAATAATGCAAATTGGTTACTTAATCCTGCATCCCCTAATTGGAATCTTTCAAAAGGAGAAATGGCAATATCCGTATTATAACGTCCAACAAATCCGTATTTAGCAGCAAAGCGTAATACAAATTGTTTGTTATGTTCTTCCCCAGCTGGTTTACCTAATGGTACAAACCACTCTCCATTAAAACGCCATTTATGGTATTCTAATAATTGGTATGGATTTTCCTTTTTAGCAAAATTGGGATCAAACAAAGAATACGGTGGTGTTAATTGCGCACTCAATAAAAAAGTAGAACCGGTTCTTGGAAAAGTAGGTTGATCGATAGAGGTTCGTTGTAAAGCAACCCTAAAATTCAAGTTGTTTACATTACCATTGGAGAAATTAGGTAAATTATAGGGATCAATTGCATAATCTTTTAAGGTATAACGCGTAAAATTAATACCCGTGCTTAAGGAGAAATAATCATCCGGCCATTGCAACTGACGTCCAAAGGAAACAGTTGCACCAGTAGTAGATATATAACGCGCATCAGCAGCATTTGGATTATACATGCCGGTAACCATATCATAGGTTTGGCCATATTTTGTATTGTATACACTTACCGTTAATGTATTTCTTTTAATGCCGCCAAACCAAGGTTCAGTGAATGAAAAATTAGTTGAACGGAATGCCTTACCATTACTTTGAATACGCAAACTTAACTTTTGACCATCACCCATCGGCAATGGATCCCAAGCAGATTTTTTAAAGAAGTTTTTAGAAGAGAAATTATTAAAGGTGATTCCTAAGGTTCCAGTAAGTCCAATATAACCACCCCATCCAGCACTTAATTCTAATTGGTCACTTGATTTTTCTTCTACACCATAATTAATATCTACCGTTCCGTCTTCAGGATTAGGAACTGGATCAATTTTAATTTTTTCTTGGTCAAAATAATTTAACTGTGAAATTTCTCTTTGCGAACGAATCAATAATGTACGACTAAATTTATCCCCTGGTATGGTTCTAATTTCACGACGAATTACAAAGTCTTTTGTTTTTTCATTACCTGCAATGCGAACAGTTTTGATGGTGGCTTGCGGCCCTTCTCTCATTCTAATTTCAAAATCGATGGTGTCGTTATAAACAGCAGTTTCGATAGGGTCAACATTAAAAAACAAATAACCGTCATCTTGGTATAAGCCACTCACATCTCCACCTTCCGCTGTTTGTGTTTTACCTAATTTATTATATAATATTTCACGATTATAAATTTCCCCTTTTTTAATATTTAAAATACTAGACAATAAAGAGTCAGGATATTTGGTGTTTCCTCTCCAAGTAATGTTTCCAAAAAAATACTTACGCCCTTCCTTCAATTGAATATCAATATTTAAATTACCTACTGCATTATGGTAAAGGGTATCCTTTTCAATCACCGCGTCACGAAACCCTAATGAGTTATAATAGTTCAATAAATTATCACGGCTCTCGTCAAATTTTTTCTCACTATATTTTGAGGATGATAATTTAAAACGCACATAAGGATTTAAAATCTTTCTAGTTTTAGTAAAAGTTAAATACCCTTTTTCTGCTAAATATTGGTCAAAAGTATAAGGCGTTGTTTTTACAATCACCGGCTTGTCATATACAGGGAACAGCGTCATTCTTGATTTTTCATGCAACTCCTTTAAACTTTTCTTCAATTTTACCTCGTCCACTAAGTTGCCCCCAAAATTGATATTATTAATGCGCACTTTAGGACCACGATCCACTTTGAAATCCAACAATAAACTATTCTTTTTAGACACATCTTTTCTTTCGATGATGACTACTTTCGCATCCTGAAAACCTTTGTCTGCAAAAAACTTTTTAATCCCTTCTACTGCAGTAATTTTCATGTTTTCAGTTATCACCCTATTAGGTGTTAAACCAGTTTTACCAGACAATTCATCTGTCTCTGATTTTTTTACGCCTAAAAAATTAAACTTAGATAACCTAGGTCTTTCTACAACATTAATTTCAACATCAATTTCATTATTCACCAGGTTGGTTATGTAAACACTTACATCACTAAAATAGTTTTGATCCATTAACTTATGGATGGCCTTTGCAAAATTATCACCCCCAGGAATTGATACTTCATCCCCAATATTCAAGGTAGAAAGGGACAATAATAAATTCTCATCATATTCAACATCCCCCACCACTTTAATGTCCCGTATTTTGTATTTGGCAGGGTTTTTTTGATTAAAAATATTAATGAGTTTGACATTAATCTGTGAAACTGAATCCTTCACGGGTGCCACCTGGGCAAAAGAAGTCGAGGATAAAAAAAGAACCAATAAAGATCCTATATAAAATGGAAAATATTTCTGCATCTGCAAAGGGGCTACATTTATAATTTTAAAAGTGTCGCAAATTACTCGTAATATTTCAAAGTCTTTGTTAAAACCGCAAAATAGTTATATTAATTTTTTTAATCATTTGTTTGTACCTGGAGGCTGGTTTTCCCAAATCTGCGCTCCCTAGATTGGAAATCGAGGATGGCCTCGATCAAATCTTTCTTGCGAAAATCGGGCCAACGGGTCTCCGTAAAGTACAATTCAGCGTATGCTAACTGGTATAATAAAAAGTTACTAATTCGGTATTCTCCACTGGTTCGAATCATGAGTTCTGGGTCCGGGAATGCACTGGTAGAAAGGGCTGCCTCCAAAGTGGCCTCGGCAATATCATCCGGCTGCAAAAGCCCAGCTTGCACCTTTTCAGCGATATTTTTTATGGCTTGTATCAACTCCCACCTGCTACTATAGCTAAGGGCAATTATAAGTTCAAGTCCAGTATTTTTAGCGGTGGTTTGGGTGGCATTTTCTAGGGCGGCTTTGGCATCATCTGGCAACAAAGAAAGATTCCCTATAAAGTGCAATTTGATGTTGTTTTTGTGCAAATCAGGTACCTCCTTGGCAATGGTGTCCACAAATAAGCTCATTAGGCCTGCCACTTCTTCCGCGGGCCTATCCCAATTTTCAGTACTAAAAGCATATAAAGTGAGGTATTTTATGCCTATTTCCGAAGCGGCTTCCACAATATTGCGAACGCTTTGTACCCCATGAAAATGGCCATAAAGTCGATCCTGGCCTTTTTCTTGCGCCCATCGACCATTCCCATCCATAATGATGGCGATATGTTTCGGTAGTCTATTTAAATCCAGGTTGTCCATACTGCAAAATTAATCGAATCCAAGGTTATTTTCGTTTAAACCTATTGAATAACCCGATGCTTTTTTTCTTGGGTTTGTATTCCGAAATCCCATAGATATTATTGAAGGAATAGGAAATACCCAATTTTGCTGAAAAAAATCGGTCATTTCCGCTTGTGCTACCTTGATAGCCCAAAGGAGCAGCAGTGGTTATTGGGGTGGGATTGCTATCTATAAAATCAAGCTTATCAGTGGTGGTATATCTATAAGTGGCTTCTCCTAAAATATTAAATCTGCGGTAAACATTAAATTTAAAACCTAGGTTCAACGGGAAAGTTAAATTCAATGCGGATTGCTTTTGCTTTCCACTTAATAAATCTGCGGTACTGTAAGTGACCACACTCGTGTTATTGTTACGTATCGTATCTAAAATATGTAAATAACCTACCCCAAAACCAACGTAGGGTGTAAACTTTTTATTACGGGAACCTGAAATATAATTTAAAAAATAAAATTCACCCATCGCACTGGCTTCAATCGTATTGATTTGAAAATTTGCATTTCGCAATAGCGCATAAGGATTTGCAGATAACATATCATGTGATGCTAATTTTTGCATCTCCACATTAAACCGCACGCCGACATAATTATTTAATTGTTTTTTTACAAAAGCCCCATAATTTCTATAATACACTTGAACGTCAGGTGCAATATCACCTTGATAAGAAGCTAAGCCCATGAGCAAACCAACTTCGCCTTTGTTTTCAGACAGTTCAGTATGTTGCGCCATAGCACAATGCGAACAGCATAAAAAAACAAATAAAAATAAAACGTTTTTAAACATAAGTTCCCTAATTTCTTTTATCCAAGCCCCAAGTCAATTTTGTTCTTAATGTGGTTAAATAACTATTTTCATTCAGACGTATAAAGCTAACGGAAAATAATTCTTGTTTCAAAGCTAATTCAATTGATTTTGGAACAATTTCCTTGCGTGCATCTAAGGCACAAATTAATTCATCGGTTCTACCTTCCACTTCAAATGAAATAACTGATGTATTTGGAACCACAATGGAACGAACATTTAAATTATGTGGCGCCACTGGTGTTATTACAAAACTTGCTGAATCAGGAAATAGAATGGGGCCATTACAACTCATATTGTAGCCAGTGGACCCAGTAGGTGTTGAAACAATTAATCCATCCGCCCAATAAGAATTTAAAAATTCCCCATTCAAATAAGTATGAATCTTAATCATGGGGGAAGTATCTCTTTTATGTAAAACAAACTCGTTAAGTCCATAGGGCGTTGCGCCAAAAATCGGAATATTTGCATCCAAGTGAATCAACGCACGTTTTTCAATAACATAGGTCCGATTCATAAGGGCATCCACCATTATTGATAATTCGTCTTTTGAAATGGACGCCAAAAAGCCCAATCGGCCATAATTAATGCCTAAAATGGGAATATTTGAATCACCCACTAAGGTAACTGAGTCTAAAACAGTGCCATCGCCTCCCAGACTAATTAAACAATCAATATTTTCTGGTAAATCATAAGCAGATGTAAAAGGGATATACGCTTCTTTGCCTTCCGGGGCATAAAGTTCAAATTTTTGTAATAAGTCATGAAAAATGCAAATCGCAACATCATGCTTGTGCAACTCCAACAACAATGCATTTAAAGATTGTCGCTGATCCAAATCAAACCCCCTACTATAAATTGCTACTTTCATCTAAATTAAAAATTAATTCCGCCGTGTAAATATACTCCTTTGTCTCCAAGCTGATTCACACTATAGTCAATTTTTAACACAAAATCATAGATACTGATTACATCCAAACCAATGCCAGCTGTCCTAATCAAGGTATTAGATAATTTATTGGTATTTAGGGGGTGATCACTATATACGTACCCTAAATTGCTAAAAACGCGAATCCAAAAATCATATTTCACTTCAGGTAAAAACTTCTGTGTTATTGGATTTTTAACGGTGATGCTACCTAAGGAATGATGAAAGGCTGTTTTAAAAATGCTAGCTGCATTTCCATCAACCACATAATATTCCAATCCATTCATTTGCAAATTACCATAACCTAATAAGCGACTGTCTAAATAGTTATGATTGGATAAAAATTTAACTTGTGAATTGGTTTCAAAGAAAATAAAATTATGGGGTGAAAATGAATGCGCTTTTAATTTTCTAAACTGAATGGAAGTTAATGGCGCCCCTTTAGAAAAACGTTGAAATAAAACAAACTCAGTTCCCGCTCCTTTTGTTGGATATGCATTATAATCAAATGCAACTTTAGTAAATGATAAAGTAACGTCACCATAGGTCATTACTTTTTTTTGTGTCGCTAAAAAATTGGGCTGAATTAAAAATCCAGAATCTGATAACTCCTCTTTACCATACCCGAATTGTAATGAATGTCGCTCAAATAAATTAGGTCGATAGGATAAGTTTACATTCGCGCGGTAGCCTTTTCTAATAATATCATTGGTTTTTGCAAATACCTGCTTATCCTTTTCTGTGGTATAATTAATTTCCTTTTGGTTATAGTTTTGCCAACCTCCGCCCAAACCATATTTCAATTTTTTATCAAAAAAAGGTAATTGATATTGAATGATATTTTGTTGTGTATAACCACCGATAAATCCAATAACCAATTTGTCATTATTACCAGTTGCATTTTTTTGACTCAAATTAATGCCATAATTAACCCGATCCAAACTTCGATTTTGCTCATTCCACCATTGACTAAAATTACGATCTACCCACTTGAAATAGGGTTTTGGTATAAAATACCACCTTTCCTTCACTTTAATTTGAATGTCTATAATACTACTATCATTTTTTAATAGATAGACAGGCGTTACTTTTACAGATAAAAATAATGAAGTATTAAAAAGCTGTTGCTGTGATAACGTATTTAAAATTGCTAATGAGTCTTTATTAATTTGATCCCCTACATGATAAGGTAACTCTCGTAATAAAATATAATTTTTTGTACGATTATTCCCTTCCACTTGTATGTTGTTAATACGTATTTGCGCTTTCAAATTAGTGGAAATGCAAATGATGGAAAATAAAGAAAGAAATAAAAACCGGAAAGAATTAAACATCTAAATAGTTCATTAAATGGTGGTAGTGATCTTCAATATCATTATGGATAATGGTGTTACCAAAATAATGAAGTATTTGATAATTGTATCGTTGAAGTGTTGCGATAATCAAATCTGCTTCTTCTTTATTTAACTTGATCGTAATAATAAGTGAGCCAGTTGCCTCGTCAAAGTTTGTATTTAACTGGGATATTTGCGCATTATTTGTTTCAACAAGTCGGCTTAACTCAGCAAGCGAGTATTGATAAGGCGACACCGAAACTACAATGATGGCGCCTGGATGATCCACGCCTAAAAATTTAGCCAATAAATCATTTAAATTTTTCTGAAGTATCACCCCAGTGCATTCCTGTTGCTCATTTAACACTGGCAAAAGCGACAATTCATTTTTAGCAAACAAATTCAAAGCCGCAGTGAAATGCATGGATCCTAAAATTCCAACCCGTGTAAGTTGATCAGCTAAATGAATTAATGTTTGATCAGTAGCAAGATTTAAAACATCCTCCTTGGTAACCAATCCAACAAAATATTCCTCCTTTACTAATGGCAGATGCTGTATATCATAATCCTCCATGCATTGTAATGCAAAGGAGGCTTTATCTTCGAAATGAAGCAAGGGGAAATTTGATATTGCGATGGAGGAGGCTAACATTTCGAATTATTTATTTAGATCCGTTAAAAACTTTTCCAATATTGCATTGAATTCATCTGGCACTTCCATCATGGGTGCGTGACCGCACTTATCAATAAATTGCAACTGACTATTCGGTATTAGTTTATTAAACTCCTCGCCAACTAATGGCGGGGTTACAGAATCATTTCTACCCCAGATCAATAAAGTAGGTTGTTTTATTTCATTTAATTCAGCGCCTAAATTATTTCGAATAGCACTTTTTGCTAAGGCAAGTACTTTAATAACTTTTAAACGATTACGGGTAATTTCAAAAACTTCATCCACCAATTCCTTCGTGGCTACATTGGGATCATAAAATGTTTGGGCTGTTTTGTTTTTTATATACTCATAATCACCGCGCTTTGGATAAGTATCACCCATTGCATTTTCATACAAGCCACTACTTCCTGTTAAAATAAGTGATTTTATTTTTTCAGGATGCTTTAAAATATATATCAACCCAACATGACCTCCTAGTGAATTTCCTAATAAGTGAATATTATGATAGCCTCTTTCTTCAATGAATTGCTCCACATATTTTGCCAATCCAGTAACAGAAGTATGTAATAAATCCATGTCAAACAAGGGCAATATTGGAACTACCACCTTATGGGTATGTCTGAATTTTTCAATTAAATCTGAAAAATTACTTAAGGCACCGAAAAGTCCATGCAATAGCATTAGCGTTTCCCCTTCCCCTACCTCTAGGTAATTAAATTGTCCGTCTTTTTTTATTTCGTATTCCATCATAAATAAAATTGAACACTTAAATTACTTGCTATAATTGATCAAGTAATTTAACATTTTACAATGCGGTTAAAGATACTTAAATCATTGTAAAAAATGCTAAAATGGGGCAATTATAACCCGCATTCCCATTGTAAAATTTAACGAAATCATAACGTATAAAAAAGTGCACAAACCACGATAAAGCGGGTAGCTGTCAATCAGTTAGTACCCACTTACTTGAATGGATTTGGGAAAGTAGCAATGGTTGTTTTGATAAAGGGTAACCATTGGCTCATTTTTTCAGTACAATAGGGCCACCACTTTTGTAAAAAAGCATAGCTATATGCATCTTTCATTTTGGCCGCTTCTAGTACCCCTAAAATTTGTAAAAAATAGACCAAGGCGCTCCAAATCGTAAAATAAATAAAACCATATAGCACAATACCCAATAATTTATTCAACCAGCCTAGCATTAAAACTTCAGCGGTTTGTTGCAATAAACCAGAAATCCATCTGATTAAAAATAATACAAGCAACAAAACAATAATAAATGAAATG
>CAIWBA010000050.1 GCA_903910765.1 uncultured Bacteroidota bacterium | reverse complement strand
TCGAAATTCATCAGAAATTGAAGCCTTGGCAAGTCAAGTAAAAGATACAGATGGTGTGTATCTTGTCCCTGCATTTGCAGGTTTGGGCGCGCCCTATTGGAATCAACATGCAAGAGGCACTATTGTTGGAATAACGCGCGGCACTTCGTCGGCGCATATTGCGCGCGCGGCACTCGAAAGCATCGCATTTCAAAGTTATGATTTGTTAAAAGCAATGGAAGCAGATGCAGGAATCCCCATTGCGGAATTAAGGGTGGATGGCGGCGCTACACATAATAATTTACTCATGCAATTTCAATCGGATATTGTAAATACCAAAGTGATTCGTCCGACCATGGTTGAAACTACCGCATTAGGCGCCGCTTATTTGGCGGGGTTGGCGGTAGGTTTTTGGAAGGACCTAGAAGAGTTGCGCGCAAAGTGGCAAATAGATCAAACCTTTGAACCCAAAGTAAATGATGCAGCAAGAGCTGAATGTATTCATGGTTGGGCGCGTGCAATTAAAGCGACAAATAACTGGTAATAAAAATTGAAAAAAATAGGGGTAGCTAATTATTTATTCAATTGAATTTTTTAAATAAATATTTTTAACGATTATTTTTTCTTAATTTAATATATCGTTCAAAACTAAAATAGAACAACATGACTCCTTTCATAGCAGAATTATTAGGCACTGCCTTAATTATTACCATTGGTGATGGCGTTGTTGCCAATGTCGTACTTCCTAATACTAAGGGAAATAATGGCGGACTCATTTCCATTGTTTTGGGATGGATGATTGCTGTTTTTATTGGTGTATATGTCACTAGCGGTATTAGTGGGGGTCATTTAAATCCGGCAGTGACTATTGCACTTGCGAGTGCGGGCAAATTTAGTTGGGCGCTAGTGCCATCCTATATTTTAGCACAATTATTGGGGGCCATGTTAGGGTCTTTACTTGTTTGGATGGTTTATAAGGATCATTTTAATGAGTGCAATGACGCATCGGCGAAATTAGCGGTTTTTAGTACCGGTCCTTCTATACGTAATTTGCCCCAAAACTTCATCACAGAAACCTTGGCAACCATGCTATTTCTAATAGGGATCTTTTTCTTAAAACCAGCCGGATCCGATTTGGGGTCATTATCTGCTTTGCCAGTAGCCCTATTAGTTGGTGGAATTGGCTTTGGATTGGGTGGACCCACAGGCTGGGCTATTAATCCGGCTAGAGATTTGGGGCCTAGAATAATGCATTTTATCCTCCCAATTAAGGGTAAAGGCAGTAGTGATTGGGGGTATGCTGCAGTTCCGGTTTTTGGGCCCATTATTGGGGGAATTTTAGCTGCGATTATCTACCTACAATTTTTGCAATAATCTTGCAATACCTTATCTTTGCAGCCGAAATAGAATATTATGGCAACAACAGGTAAAATCAAACAAATTATTGGCGCAGTAGTGGATGTGCAATTCCCTAATCAGAATGCACTTCCTGAAATCTATAATGCCCTAGCTATCTTAAAACCAAATGGCGAAAAAATTATTCTTGAAGTGCAACAGCACTTAGGAGAGGATAGTGTTCGTGCCATTGCGATGGAAGGTACAGAAGGCTTAGTAAGAGGTATGGAAGTAGAGGATTCAGGAAAACCAATTTCAATGCCAGTAGGTGAAGGAATCAATGGTCGCTTGTTTAATGTTACAGGAGACGCAATTGATGGTTTGCCACAATTAGATAAATCAAATGGTCGTCCAATTCACGCAGTTGCACCTAAGTTTGAGGACTTAAGTACGGCAACTGAGGTGTTGTTTACAGGAATTAAAGTAATTGACTTGATTGAGCCATATGCAAAAGGTGGAAAGATTGGTTTGTTTGGTGGTGCGGGTGTAGGTAAAACAGTATTGATTCAAGAGTTGATTAATAATATTGCCAAAGGGCATGGTGGATTATCTGTATTTGCGGGTGTGGGTGAAAGAACGCGTGAGGGTAATGACTTATTACGTGAGATGATTGAAGCAGGTATCATGAAATATGGTGATGCATTCAAACATAGCATGGAAGAAGGTGGATGGGATTTAAGTAAAGTAAACTTAGAAGAATTAAAAGAATCAAAAGCTACTTTTGTATTTGGACAAATGAATGAACCTCCTGGAGCACGTGCGCGTGTTGCCTTAAGTGGTTTGACAATTGCAGAATATTTCCGTGATGGAGATGGTGCAGGAAAAGGAAAAGACATTTTATTTTTCGTTGATAATATCTTCCGTTTTACGCAAGCGGGTTCTGAGGTGTCGGCTTTATTAGGTCGTATGCCATCTGCGGTAGGTTACCAACCAACATTGGCAACTGAAATGGGATTGATGCAAGAGCGTATTACTTCAACAAAAAATGGTTCTATTACTTCTGTGCAAGCGGTGTATGTGCCTGCGGATGATTTAACTGATCCGGCGCCAGCAACTACTTTTGCGCACTTAGATGCAACAACGGTATTGAGTCGTAAGATTGCCGATTTAGGTATTTATCCAGCGGTGGATCCTTTGGATTCAACTTCAAGAATTTTAACTCCAGCGATTGTAGGTGATGCACATTACGATACAGCGCAAAGAGTAAAAATGATATTACAACGCTACAAAGAATTACAAGATATCATCGCCATCTTAGGTATGGATGAATTAAGTGATGAAGATAAATTAATCGTATCGCGCGCGCGTCGTGTTCAAAGATTCTTGTCACAACCTTTCCATGTAGCTGAACAGTTTACAGGTTTAAAAGGGGTGTTTGTATCTATTGAAGATACCATTCGCGGATTTAATGCAATTATGGATGGCGAGGTTGATCAATATCCTGAAGCTGCATTTAACTTAGTTGGATCTTTAGAAGATGCTATTGAGAAAGGTAAGAAAATGATGGCTCAAGCTTAATTAACTAATTCGAATATTTAAACTGCGCACATGTTATTGGAAATATTAACACCCGACAAAAAGTTATTTAGTGGAGATGTATTTGGGGTGCAATTGCCAGGTATTGATGGTTTATTTGAAATTTTGAATAAGCACGCTCCTTTAGTGAGTGCTTTAGGCAAAGGTCAAGTAAAGGTATTAATGACTGCTACTAAAACGGAAGCATATACCATTAAGAGTGGTTTTGTGGAAGTGGCTAATAACAAGACAACCGTATTGGTCGAAGGCGTTTTGTAATGATACAATAACAAAACATTATAAAATATTGAATCCCTCCCGACTTATCTGGAGGGATTTTTATTTATATTCACATAATGTAAAAAAGTATGTAAAAAAGATATTTTACTTAGACGTTGTATATGAAAAAAACTTTCCCAGTTATTATTGTTTTAATCACTTTATCCATCATAGGGATATTGTTTATCCAAATTACTTGGTTGCAGGGTTTGTTCTTGTTACAAAGAAGTCAGTTGTCTGAAAAAATCAATCAAACAGGTTTATTGGTGGTGACGGATATTGGTAAAAAAATGAATAGTGGTTTATCATTTCGATTACCAAAAAGGGGGCGATTAAGTTTGGATAATGACTATCATTTACACAAGTATGATGAGTCTACGATAGCTGACATATATGATTATAAAGAATTAAGCACAAAGATAAAATCGGCACTTGATAAATTTGAAATTGGCGACTTGCATTTTGAATTTGCTGTGGCAGATAAAAAAAGCATACTTGAATTAAGGAGTAATAATTTTGATGATTCTTTCACAGAAGATTTAAATAGCTTGCAAGTTCGAGTGCCAGTTATGCCGCAGGATGTCATTGAGCCCGTGGGGCCCTTTGAATCATTAATCATTGTTATTCCTAATGTAAGATTCTATTTACTAGATTCATTGAAGTGGATTATTTTAGGGGCGATACTTTTTATTATAGTAGTATTAGCGGCGTTTTTTATTACCATTCGTTCCTTATTGAATCAGCGTAAGGTGAATGAAATAAAAAATGATTTCATTAATAATATGACGCATGAATTAAAAACACCATTGGCAACAATTTCATTAGCGGTGGATGCTTTAAAAACCGCAAAAGTGCAGTCAGATCCAACTTCAGTAGCCTATTTTAGTAATATTATTAAGGAGGAAAATGTACGGATGAATAAACATGTGGAGACTATTTTGGAAACTGGTCAGCTTGAAAACAAGGATCTTGAATTAAACAAGCAGCCTGTTAATGTACATGACCTAATTCAGGCAGTGGTGGATAGTTATAAATTACAATTAGAGGAGAAGCCTTCCAATATTCATATGCAACTAGATGCAACAAAGCCAGAAATTACCGCAGATGAAGAACACTTATTACATGTGCTATCTAATTTAATGGATAATGCGATTAAGTATTCCAAGGAAACAATTGATATTTTAGTAAGCACTATCAATGTTAACAATAAAATCATCATTACTATTGAGGACAATGGAATAGGAATGACCAGTGAAACGACCAAGCATATTTTTGAAAAATTCTATCGCGCCCATTCTGGTAATATTCACAATGTAAAGGGTTTTGGTTTAGGCATGAGTTATGTAAAGCGTATTGTTGCTTTACATAAAGGGCAGATCCGCGTTCAGAGCGAGTTGGACCATGGCACTACTATTGAAATTACCCTTCCTGTTGCTTAATCTGATTTGATATTAATAGCCAAAATTAATCCTTAGAAGCTTGAATAGCTTCAGGTATCCAAAACAAACAACCATCCCCGTAACTTAAAAATCGGTATTGATGGTCCAAGGCGTGTTGGTAAATTGCTTTCCATTCTTGACCTACGATTGCGGCAATAATTAAAAGTAAGGTTGATTTAGGTTGGTGAAAATTAGTAACCAGTCCCTTCACCATTCTAAATCGATAGCCTGGCATAATCATTAATTGTGTTTTAGAAATCAGGGTATGAAATTTATTCTTTTCCATCCAGCTGATAATGGCGTGGAGTGCTTCAAGTTTTGGTATTTCTTTTTCACCAACTTCATAGGCATCCCATTGCAATAAATGTAAATCGCTCGCTGCAATATTTGGATTTGCAATAATTTTTATACCCAACCAATACAAACTTTCAATCGTTCTAAGCGAAGTAGTACCAACTGCAATAAGGCGGTTAGTATTTTCAATTAAGTATTGGATTAATTTTTTTTCAATTTCAAAAAACTCTGCATGCATGGGGTGATCGTTAATCAGCTCGGTTTTTACAGGCATAAATGTACCTGCGCCTACATGAAGGGTTAAAAACTGCAGCGCAATATTATTCGATGAAATTTTATTTAACAGCGCCTGACTAAAGTGTAAGCCTGCAGTAGGTGCGGCAACGGAACCTTCTTCACTTGCATAGGTGGTTTGATATCTGTCCTTATCTTCCTCGGTAGTGTTTCTTACAATATAAGGAGGTAAAGGAATTTGACCAATCAGTGCTAAAATTTCTGAAAATATAATAGTTGCATCGTCCCAAGAAAATTCAATTAAAAATTTTCCATCTAATTGATTTAATTTTTTTGCAAAAAAATGAATCTCTTTATCATTATGAAATAATATTTTTTCTAACAAGGAGGCTTTCCATTTTTTCGCACCCCCCACTAAGCAGTTCCAAACCACTTTGTTGGTTGCTTGCATGGCGATTTGCACAGGACTATATTCCATGCTAGGTTCCAAACAAAATATTTCAATCACACTATTTTTAGGTGGCTGTTTTTTTTCAATTGGATGTGTATTGATTTTATCTTGAACTGATTGCGCTTCATTATTTTCATCTACCTGTTTGTCAAATAAAATTCTTGCAGCAATTACTTTACTATTATTAAATAGGAGTGTGCTTTGTGCGGGAATAAAATCGGTGATATTTTGATAATGGCTATCTGCAATAATCCGTTTATCCCATACTAATAGTTTGCTATCAGCTCTATTTTGGCAAGGGGTATATGCTATTCTTTCATTAGGTAAAGCGTAGTCAAAGTCAATTAAATTCAGTTTCGGCAGCTGCTTCATGGGGCAAAGGTACATATTGCCTTGATTTTCACGGTAATTCACCAGTTATTCACCACTTTTTTGGGGTTTTCCACAGCTATAAACATCCAAATATGTAGAATTTAGCCAAAATTCACCTAAATCCCTTTACTGCATTGATTATCAGCTTGGTTTATTACTTGTGGAAAAGTAGAAGGGGTCATTTGGCCTATAAAAGTGGTAAAATGTGTTAATTTGTGTGAACAAGTGGTAAAAAAGACACTAATTATTAACAATGACAGGCTTTCACGGAGAATATCAATCAACCATCGACGCAAAAGGTCGTTTCCTGCTTCCCGGCAGCTTGAAAAAGCAGTTGGCTGAAGGAGAGACGCATTTTATTGTGAGCAGGGGGTTTGAGAAGTGTTTGACACTTTATCCAATAAAAAGCTGGCAGGGTATATTAGATCGTATTAGCCAATTGAATGACTTTGATCCTAAAGTGAGACAGTTTCGTCGTCAATTTTTAGGGGGAGCAACCGAGGTTGAATTAGATGGCGCTGGACGTATTTTATTACCAGCTACATTAAGAGAGTTTGCTTTACCTGGTAAGGAAATTGTATTAGCAGCTGCCTTAGATCGTTTCGAAATTTGGGATGCAAGTAAATACAAACAGCTCTTTGAAGATTTTTCTGCAGATGAATTTAGTAATCTAGCACAGGAAGTAATGGCAGGAATTAAAAAACAAGATTAAGTAACAAAGATGCAAAATCAAAACAATGATATAGTTGCATCGGAACAAGTTGCTTTTTTGGCTGATTATCATGTTCCTGTCTTATTTAATGAAACAATGGCGCATTTAAACATCAAACCCAATGGGGTTTATGTGGATGCAACTTTTGGTGGGGGAGGTCATAGCAGAGGTATTTTATCAAAATTAGGTCCAACAGGGAAACTCGTTGCCTTTGATCAAGATGCAGATGCTAAAAATAACTTACCCGACGACAATCGCATTGTTTTTATTCCTGAAAATTTCAGATACATGCAGCGGTTTTTACGCTTAAATAAAATTGATCAAGTTGATGGTGTTTTAGCTGATTTAGGTGTGAGTAGCCATCAGTTTGATGAAGGGACTAGGGGTTTTTCAACAAGGTTCGATGGTCCATTTGATATGCGTATGGATCAACGCCAGCAAAAAACCGCAAAGCAAGTAATTGAAAGCTATGATGAATCTGCATTACATAAAATGTTTGAACAATATGGGGAAGTGTCTAATTCAAAAACATTGGCCAAACATATTGTTACTAACAGAACGCATGTGAAACTAAATACCGTTGCCGATTTCAAGTTGTTGATTGCACCGGTAGTAAAAGGGAATCCAAATAAATATTGGGCACAAGTTTTTCAAGCGATTAGAATAGAAGTAAATGAAGAAATGGCAGCGCTTAAAGAATTATTAGCGCAACTAAAAGAGGTAGTGAAGCCAGGAGGAACTGCAGTGTTGATCACCTTTCATTCGATCGAAGACAGATTGGTGAAAAATGCATTTAGAGTGGCACCTGAGGAAGAGCATGAGGCAAATCCTTTCTTATCCGTAGAAAGGGAAAAATTTTGGAAGATCATTACAAAAAAACCTGTAGTGGCTTCTGAAAAAGAGATGAAAGAAAACAATCGAAGCAGAAGCGCAAAATTGCGCGCTGCGGAAAGATTATAAGAAGTATGTCCGTACCCGTTAACCCAAATCCAAAAGCTGCTTTTAAAAGCATCTTTAATTATCAATGGATTGTCATGAACATTACGTTGTTTTTGTTCCTGGCTTTTTTAGCAATACTCTACATTGCGAACGGTCATTTAACCGACAAGACAATTCGTCAAATCAATACCACACAAAAGGAGTTAAAGGAATTACAGTTTGAATATAAAACGGTAAAGGCGGAGTTAATGCGTCGTAGTCGTGCTGTTGAAATTGAAAATGAAGTAGCTCCATTCGGTTTAGTGGTTGCTAAAGAAATGCCTATTCGTTTGGTTTTAGAAAAAAGAATTCCATCTACTAATAATAATTTAAAAGAAGATTCAAAATAATGGATGTAAAACGCGACATATTATGGCGGGTTTATTTAAGCTATATCTTAATTGTTATAGTTTGTATCACCATTTTAGGAAGGGCATTTTATATCCAACAAGTGGAAGGCAAATATTGGAGAAGCTTAAGTGATAGTTTGCACCAAAGAATTGTGGAAATTCCAGCGGCAAGGGGAACTATTTACAGCGAGGATGGGCAAATGTTAAGTACCAATATGCCTAGGTTTGATATTTACATTGACTTTAGGGTTGAACCATTACACGAAAAGAGCGGAAAAATATTTAGAGAAAATATTGACTCTTTGTCTATTTCATTAGCTACTTTATTTAAAGATAAATCTGCCGAAGGGTATAAAAATGAATTGACCAAAGCTTTTGAGGCTAGTGAAGGAAATTATGAACTAAGAAAAAAAATTGACTATCGCGAATATTTAACATTGATCAAATTTCCGATGTTTCGTTTAGGAAGGTACAAGAGTGGTATGATTGCCCAGGAAAAAAATTTCCGATTAAATCCTTATGAAAATATTGGCTATCGTACCATTGGTTTAGCAAGAGATGAAAATAAAGTAGGACTTGAAAAATCATACGATACGGTATTAAATGGACGCAATGGTCGTCAATTAGTTCGCGCTATTGCAGGTGGGGTAACTGTTCCGGTGGAGGAAGGGCAATTTGAAATTGAACCAGAAACAGGGAAAGATATTGTCAGTACCATTGATGTTTTTATTCAGGAAGTGACTGAGAATGCATTAATGAAGATGATGATTAAAAATGAAGCGCAAACAGGGGTTGCGATGGTGATGGAAGTGAAAACAGGAAAAATCAAAGCCATTGCTAACTTAGGAAAAATAAGTGAGGGGGTATATAGAGAGGATTTGAATTATGCAACCCGAGTTACCGAGCCTGGATCTACATTTAAATTAGTCACTTTGTTGTCCGCTTTAGAAAATGGCGTAAAATTAACGGATAAAATAAATTTAGAAGGTGGATTATGGAGTTATGCAGGAAGACCTGTGAAAGATGCTGAAACGCATGGTAAACATGAGGCAACTGTTTTAGAGGCATTTGAAGAAAGTTCAAATGTGGGTATGGCAAAATTAATGGTAAATAATTTTGTACCTAAGCCTCAAGTTTATTTTAAGCAACTTTCTAAATTAAGATTAGACTCTTCATCGGGGATTGATTTGATGGGAGAAGGTAGGCCGCAAATTACAAGACCTGGTGATAAGGTATGGGCTGCAACTACGCTTCCATGGATGGGTTTTGGTTATGCAGTAGCAGTTGCTCCAATTCAAACATTGACATTATATAATAGTATTGCAAACAATGGTTTAATGATGCGTCCATATTTAGTAAATGCAATTATGGAAGAAGGTAAAATTATTAAATCTATTGAACCAAAAGCATATCCTTGGGCTGTTGCTTCCCCTAATACCATTAACGCATTACATACTGCGCTCGAAGGTGTTTGTGTAAATGGTACTGCAAAAAAGTTATTTGTGAATAGTTTGTATAAAGTTGCAGGTAAAACAGGTACGGCATTAGTTGCAAATGGAACAAAAGGGTATACTGAATCTATTTTTCAGTCTTCATTTATAGGATATTTCCCTGCTGATAATCCGCAATACACTATCGCAGTCATTATTATTAATCATCCCCATGCAGCTAATCATTTTGGAGCTTCGGTTGCAGGTCCAGTTTGGAAAGAAATTTCAGACAGACTGTATTCTACTTATATTCAAAACAAAATGGAGGTAGCGCCATCTTTTCAGTTAAAGGACAGCGCGTTGTTTAATTATTCAATTTCTAAAATATCCTTACAAAAAATTGCGTCCACTTTAGCGATTCCTTATAAAGATTCATCTAGCGCTAATGCAGATTGGCTGCAATTAAATGGCATGGGCGCTAATGTTATTGGCAGACAGCAATTAGTTTCGGATACTACGATGCCAGATATTAGTGGATTAAAATTACAAGATGCATTGTGGTTGTGTGAAAAAAGAGGATTATTAGTAAGCTGTATTGGAAAAGGAAAAGTGGTAAAACAAAGTATTGCACAAGGCGCTTATATTTCAAAAGGACAACAAATTCAAATTGAATTAAATTAATGAAAGAATTACAATCCATATTATTTGGTGTTGCACTTCGTGAAGTTGTAGGATCAACGAAGCAATTAGTCAATGATATTCAGATTGATTCAAGAAAGGTGACGCCTACATCTGTATTTGTTGCCATTAGCGGTGTGCAAGTGGATGGACATAATTTTATTGACACCGCCATTGAAAAAGGAGCTACCGTTATTGTTTGCGAACAATTACCTGAGGTAACAGTTCTAGGTGTTACCTACCTGATGGTTGAAAATACAAGTGTGGCAGTTGCCATTATGGCACATCAGTTTTATAACGAGCCTTCTAGCAAAGTAAAATTAGTGGGTATCACTGGAACCAACGGAAAAACGACGGTTGCTACCTTGTTGTTTAAATTATTTAAAGGTTTAGGATACACCTGCGGTTTAATAAGCACTGTTGAAAATCACATTGCGGATACCATAGTTCCATCGACACATACCACACCTGATGCAATACAATTGAATGCTTTGTTGGACAAAATGGTGCAAGCTGGTTGTACGCATGTGTTTATGGAGGTGAGCAGTCATGCTATTCATCAGCATCGCGTTACAGGATTAAATTTCACTGGCGGGGTATTTACAAACATTACCCATGATCATTTAGATTATCATAAAACTTTCGAGGCTTATTTGGATGCTAAAAAAGGGTTCTTTGATCATTTGCCAAATGCAGCATTTGCGATCACCAATTTAGATGATAAAAATGGCGCTCAAATGTTAGCAGATACAAAGGCGAGTAAGTTGACTTATGCCTTACATGCGCCAGCAACGTACAAAGGTAAAATTTTAGAAAATCAATTGCATGGCTTGGTGTTGTTAGTCAATGAAATTGAAGTGCATTGCAGGTTGATTGGCATTTTTAATGCGTATAATTTTTTAGCAGTGTATGGCGTTGCTATTCAGTTAGGTGAAACGTCGGAGCAGGTGTTAACCATACTAAGTGCCTTAACTGGTGCGGAAGGCAGATTTGATTATATCATCGGACTTGATCAACGCATTGGCATTGTTGATTATGCGCACACCCCTGATGCATTAGAAAATGTCTTAACTACAATTGCAAAATTAAGAAAGGGCGGAGAGGATGTTATTACTGTGGTTGGATGTGGCGGAGATAGAGATAAAACAAAGCGTCCAATTATGGCACAAGTAGCTTGTGATTTAAGTACAAAAGTGTTTTTCACAAGTGACAATCCGCGTTCCGAGGATCCCAATGAGATTATTAAGGATATGGAGCAGGGCTTGAGTAGTGCTGCAAAAAGAAAGTATATCAATATCGTGGATCGTAAAGAAGCAATAAAGGCGGCGGTGAGTTTTTCAAAACCTGGAGATATTATTTTAATTGCGGGGAAGGGGCATGAGAAATACCAAGATATTAAAGGTGTGAAACAACATTTTGATGATAAAGAAGTATTACAAAATTTATTTAACGATTTAGCCAAATAAACCTCCTATGCTGTATCAATTATTTTCATGGTTAGACAAAACATTCAATATACCTGGATTAGGGGCATTCCAGTTTTTGACATTCAGAATTGCAATGGCGATTTTATTATCCTTGTTCATTGCAACTGTTTATGGTAAAAAAATGATTTTGTTTTTACAAAAAAAGCAAATTGGCGAAAGTGTACGTGAATTAGGTTTGGTAGGTGAGCAACAAAAAAAGGGAACGCCAACCATGGGCGGTATCATCATTTTGTTAAGCATCTTAATCCCAACTTTGTTATTTGCCAATTTGGATAAGGTATATATCCGTTTAATGATATTATGTACGGTTTGGTTGGGTTTAATTGGTTTTTTAGATGACTATTTTAAAATTAAAGCAAGAAAAGAATCTCAAAATAAAGGAGAAGCGTATAAAAAGAAAAATAGTGATGGATTGGCTGGTATTTCTAAAATCATTGGACAGGTTGGATTGGGAATTATTATTGGTGTAACCTTATACTTTAGCAATGCAGTTACAGTGGAAAGAGAAATTGTTTCAACCAATGTTTCAGAAAATTTGGCAAAAGGAGAGAAGGTGGCTAAAGGGGCTGATATTGTTGTTAGAAAAATTAATGGAGTAGAGAGAAGATTTGTAAAAGTTAAAACACCTATCACGACTATTCCATTTGTCAAAAATCATGAATTTAATTATAGCAGATTGGTGAGTTGGATAGGGCCAGGTGCTGAAAAATATACATGGATCATTTACATATTAATTGTCACATTTATTATTACTGCAGTTTCTAATGGCGCCAACTTAACGGATGGTCTTGACGGATTAGCAGCAGGGGTAAGTGCGATTATAGGTGCTGCATTAGGTGTATTTATATATGTAAGTGGTAACTATGTTTTCGCAGATTATTTAAATGTAATGTACATACCAAATTTAGGAGAGTTGTCCATATTTGTAGGTGCATTTGTAGGGGCTTGCATTGGATTTTTATGGTACAATGCTTATCCAGCACAAGTGTTTATGGGAGATACAGGAAGTTTGGCTTTAGGTGGCATTATTGCATCTTTAGCCATTATCGTTAGAAAAGAATTATTAATCCCTATTTTTTGTGGTGTGTTTTTAATTGAAAACTTAAGTGTTATTATACAAGTAAGTTATTTCAAATACACGAAGAAGAAATTTGGCGAAGGTCGAAGGGTATTTTTAATGAGTCCACTGCATCATCATTACCAAAAGAAGGGTTTTCATGAAAGTAAGATTGCAGTTCGTTTCTGGATCATTACCATATTATTAGTGATTGCTTCCATCTTAACCTTAAAAACAAGATAATTCATTGTCTAAAAGATTAGTCATATTAGGTGCAGGGGAAAGCGGAATAGGTACTGCTTTATTAGCCAAACAAAAAGGCTATGAGGTATTTGTATCTGATGCAAGCGCCATTAAAGCTAATTTCCAAAAAGAGTTGGAGGATAATGGTATTGCTTTTGAGTCAGGTAAGCATAGTATTGATCAAATTTTAAATGCGGACGAGGTGATGAAAAGTCCGGGCATTCCTGAAAAAAATGAAATGGTGAAGGCGATCAGAGCCAAAGGTATTCCCGTGATTAGTGAAATTGAATTTGGATATAGATATAAAGGCTTTAGTAAAATTGCAGCCATTACTGGTAGCAATGGAAAAAGTACCGCCACTTCATTATTATATCATATTTGTCAATTGGTAAATGATGATGTAGCCATGGTAGGTAATATTGGATTTTCATTTGCGAGACAAATCGCTGTTGCGCCTAAATCCTTATACATTATTGAAGTAAGCTCATTTCAATTAGATGATATCATACATTTCAAACCTGATATCGCTATTTTATTAAATATCACAGAAGATCATTTAGACAGATACGAGTACAAATTCGAAAACTATATTAAAAGCAAGTTTCGAATTATTGAAAATCAAACTGCACAGGATTATTTTATTTACTGCATTGACGACGAAGTCATTGTTAAACATTTAGCACTACTAACTACTAATACTAACCCATTACCATTTTCTATGAAACAAGAAGTAAAAAAAGGAGGCTACATCAAAAACGACCAAATGATGTTGAAAATCCAAGAAGAACGCGTGTCGATGAGTATTTATGATTTTGCATTAAAAGGCAAGCATAATGCTTACAATACAATGGCAGCAAGTATTGCTGCAACTACTTTGGGAATTCGCAAGGAAAAAATTCGCGAAGCCGTAAGTAATTTTCATAGCCTTGAACACCGCATGGAATTTGTGGCAACAGTTCGGGGTGTTGACTTTGTGAATGACAGTAAAGCCACCAATGTAAATAGTACTTGGTATGCATTGGAGAGCATGCAAAAATCAACTGTGCTAATTTTAGGCGGTGTTGATAAAGGCAATGACTATGAATTAATCGCTGAATTAGTGAAAGAAAAAGTAAAGGCGATTATTTGCATGGGTACTGACAACAAAAAGATCATTGATTTTTTTGGAGATAAGGTAGCTTCCATTGTTGAAGTAGATTCTGCAAAAAAAGCAGTGACTGCAGCTTTTAAATTAGCTGAAAAAGGAGATGTTGTTTTGTTAAGCCCAGCATGTGCAAGTTTTGACTTATTTAAAAACTATGAGGATAGAGGTATTCAATTTAAAGAGTCAGTTAAAGAATTATAAGCATGTTCAACGACACCACGGATAAATTATTTTCACAAATGCCTTCGATTGGAGGTATGAAGGAACATTTGGACCAAAGAACAAGGGGTGATAAATACATATGGGGGTTAGTCATTGTATTATCATTGATATCTATACTGGTCGTGTATAGTGCAACAGGTTCTTTGGCATATAAAATGTACCGTGGTAATACAAGCGTTTATTTATTTAAGCAAGTGATATTTACATTGGTGGGTTTACTTGTAATTTTTGGCTTGCACCGAATTAATTATACGGTGTTTTCAAGAATTGCGACTATTTTATTTATGTTGGCTATCCCATTATTAATTTATACTTTATTTTTTGGTGCAAAAATAAATGATGGAAGCAGATGGATTAAATTACCTATTATTAATTTGACCATACAAAGTAGTGATGTAGCAAAGCTTGCTTTGTTTATGTATATATCAAGGGTGCTAAGTAAAAAGCAAGAGGTAATTAAGGATTTTAAGAAAGGGTTTTTGCCTGTCATAATTCCCGTATTTATTATTTGTGGATTAATCATGCCTGCAAATTTATCCAACGCCTTATTAACAGGTGCTACTTCCTTATTACTCATGTTTATTGGCCGTGTAAGTTTTAAGCATATTTTATTGACCATTTTGGTTGCCATGATTCCTGTAGCAATTATTGTGAGTGTAGCCATTGCGACACATTCAAGTAAATCGGTAGCAGGACAGCCAGTGGTTGCTGAAAAAATGAAAAGTTTTGGTCGTGTTGGTACTTGGGTTAATCGTGTACAGGATTTTATGTACGCCAATGACAACGAAGTGCCTTACCAAGTTCAACAAGCAAAAATCGCCATTGCAAATGGTGGTATCTTTTTTGGATTAGGTCCTGGCAATAGTCGGCAAAGAAATTTTTTACCGCAAGCCTATAATGATTTTATATATGCAGTTATTATTGAAGAATATGGATTGATTGGCGGTGCGTTTATCATCTTTATTTACTTGGTTTTTTTATTTAGGTGTATTCGCATCTTTAGAAAATGTCCTTATGCATTTGGTGCTTTTTTAGCGCTTGGATTAAGTTTTACATTAATCATTCAAGCCATTGCAAATATGGCAGTGAATGTAAATATAGTTCCAGTGACAGGGGTGACTTTGCCATTAGTGAGTATGGGTGGAAGCTCATTTATATTTACTTGTTGTTCCATTGGATTGATATTAAGTGTTGCACGTAATGTAGAACAAATGGAAGGAAAGGCGCCAGTAGAAACAGAAATTGAATTACCTGACCAAAATACTGAGACAGAAAATGTCGCTACAACCACAAAATAAAAACATACGCATCATCATTGCTGGTGGCGGTACCGGAGGGCATATTTTCCCTGCGATTGCCGTAGCGCAAGCAATACAGAAAATACAACCAGATGCGGCTATATTATTTGTGGGTGCATTGGGTAAAATGGAAATGGAGAAAGTACCACAAGCAGGGTATGAGATTATTGGAATCACTATAGCAGGATTTAATAGAACGAATCTATTAAAAAACTTATCCTTACCTTGGAAATTATTGAAGAGTTATTTTCAAGTGAAGGCGATTATAAAAAACTTCAAACCTAATGCTGTTTTTGGTGTAGGTGGATATTCAAGCTTCCCAGTTTTAAAACAAGCACAGACTAAATCAATACCTACATTTATTCATGAGTCAAATGCATTTGCGGGCAAAGCAAATCAATGGTTAGGTGCTGATGCTACGCAAATATTCACAGGAACAAAAGGAATGGAGTCGTTTTTCCCGGCTGATAAAATATTGGTAACAGGCAATCCTATAAGGCAAAATATTATCAATACTTCCTATAGCAAGAATAATGCAGTATTGCATTTTGGTTTAATGCCTAATAAAAAAACGGTATTAATTGTTGGCGGAAGTTTAGGTGCAAGTTCTATTAATAAAGCGATTCAAAATAATTTGCCAGCATTTTTGGATGACAACATACAATTGATTTGGCAAACAGGTAAACCGAATGCAGCTGCTTATGTAACTGCGGCAAATGATTATGCCAATGTTTATGTGAGCTCATTTATTGATGATATGAGCGCTGCATACACTGCTGCAGATATTGTGGTAAGCAGATCGGGTGCAATGGCGGTGGCTGAAATTTCAATTACAGGTAAAGCGGCAATTTTTGTACCCTATCCACATGCAGCCGAGGATCACCAAACCCATAATGCGATGGCATTGGTAGACAATGGTGGTGCAAAAATGGTCAGCGATAATGAAGTGAATCAAAAACTGATTCCTTTATTACAAAGTTTGATACATGATGACCAAAGTAGGCAGTTGATGGAAGAAAAAATAAAAGCCCATGCATTTACAAATGCAGATCAAGTGATTGCAGAACAAATACTACAACATATTTAAAAAATCAGTAAAGAAATAGTACGAATGAATCCACTAACTAACATAAAAAATATATACTTCATAGGGATTGGTGGTATTGGCATGAGCGCATTGGCTAGGTATTTTAACACACAGGGGGTGCAAGTATCTGGTTATGATAAAACGCCCACGGTATTAACGGATGATTTGGTGAAAGAAGGAATCAAAATACATTTTGAAGATGATTTGAATCAAATTGACAAAGCAGCTACTGTAATTGTATATACACCTGCCATTCCTAAGGATCATGGGGAATTAAATTATTACAGAGATCATGGTTATGATGTAGTGAAGCGCAGTGATGTTTTACAATGGGTGACTGAAAATGCTTTCACTATTGGTATTGCTGGTACACATGGAAAAACCACGACCACTTCAATGACAGCTCATATTTTAAGACATACTGAATATGGCTGTAATGCATTTTTAGGCGGTATTGCTTCTAATTATAATACCAATTTTTGGAGCCATGAAAAAAATGTAGTGGTTGTCGAAGCGGATGAATACGATCGTAGTTTTTTAAAGTTATCACCCAATATTGCAGTCATTACTGCAGTGGATCCGGATCATTTAGATATTTATGGCACAGCGGAAGAGGTATTAAAAGCTTTTGGGCAATATGCAGATAAGATTAAGCCAGGGGGCACATTGATTCAAAAAATGGGAACAACGGTTGTAACGAGTTCGGAAAATAAAACAATTCAAACTTATGGGTATGATAAAAACGATGCATCTTATCATACCCAAAATTTAAAAGTGGTGGATGGGTCTTATATTTTTGACTTAGTGCATCCTGGGGGCGTTTTAAAGGAAGTGATTTTGAATATGGGTGGCTTGCACAATGTTGAAAATGCAACAGCTGCAATTGCAATTGCATTAACATTAGGTATTGATGAAAATAAAATAAAGTTAGCGGTTGCAGATTTCAAAGGCGTAAAGCGCCGGTTCGAGTATAAGGTTAAAACAGCGAATAAGGTTTTGATTGACGATTATGCGCACCATCCTGAGGAATTAAATGCATTAATAACTGGTGTAAGAAGTATTTATCCTGGCGAGAAAATGGTTTTAGTTTTTCAACCCCACTTATATAGTCGCACGCAGGATCAATGTGATGGCTTTGTTGAAACATTGGATAAAGCAGATGAAGTTATATTATTACCTATTTATCCAGCAAGAGAATTACCTATCCCTGGCGTTACCAGTGATATGTTGGTTGAGAAAATGAGTATTTCAAAAAAACAAGTAATGTCAAAAGAAGCATTGTTGGCTTGGGCAGCAACCACACCTGATAAGTTGATTGTGATGGCAGGTGCTGGAGATATAGATGTTTGTATCAATACTATTAAAGACTTACTTATATCTACGAAATGAAGCAATGGCAAAACATATTGATTAAAACTTTGTGGAGCATTGCAGGTGCAGCACTTATATTTTTATTTGTGATAGCTTGGAAAGCGAAGGTGGCTAAAAAATTATCGCAAATACAAGTAGAATTGGTAGGCGAAACGACCAAGGCTTTATTCATGGATGAAAATGAAATCACCCAAATTTTGAAGGAACAAGGGGTAACCAAGGGTGCCATTGTGGAAGAGATTAATTTGACAGCTGTTGAACAGGATTTAGAAAAAATAAGGTGGATAAAAAACGCAGAACTGTTCATTAATAACCAACAATTATTAGAAGTTAAAATACAACAAAGAATTCCGATTGCACGTCTTTTTACTGTTTCAGGAAGTTCCTTTTATATAGATGATGAAGGTTGGCGCTTGCCTCTAAAACAGCTTACGGTACTACGTTTGCCAGTTTTTACAGGATTTCCAACGGATCAGGATAAATTATCTGCACCAGATAGCTTGCTACTTAAGGATGTACTCTTTTTTTCAAATACAATAAAAAAAGATAGCTTTTTTACTGCACAAATAGCACAAGTAAATATTGGATCCAATGGTGATTTTCAAATGGTGCCTAGTTTAGGTGATCATACCGTTTTAATAGGCTCGGTCGATAATTTGGCAGATAAATTAAATCGCTTATATACTTTCTATAAAAAAGTGTGGGTACAAAGTGGCATTAATGCCTATCAAGTATTGGATTGCAGATTTGATGGACAAATTGTTGCCCTAAAAAAGGGATTGGAACCCATACAATATGCCCCAGGTATGCTGCCTTTCCAAAATTCGGTACTAGCTACTATGGATAATGGGTTATCGAATATGGATACTGCGACAGCGCCAATCATCAAAGATACTTTGAAGAAAGTGACACCCATTGCTATAAAAAAAGAAGTCAAAATAGTTGAAAATAAAGTGGTGACGAAGCCCGCAGTTAAAGTTGCTGCAAATAAAAAAAGCACCCCAATAAAAATCAACCAACAAATCAAGAAAAAAGACAATAAACAAAACAATAAATCGTTAATTAATAAGAAGAAATCCGCGAAAGCTTTAATGCCATCAAAGACCACTTCCAACAACAACAACAACTAACAACTAAAATACATAAAAATGAGTCAAAATGATTCGCCCATCATTGTGGGTCTTGATATTGGTACCACAAAGATTGCGGCTATTGCTGGCAGAAAAAATGAGTTTGGCAAATTAGAGATTTTGGGCTTTGGCCGTGCCAACAGCAATGGGGTACAACATGGTCAAGTTTTAAACATTGATCAAACCATTAAAGCAATTCAGCAAGCATTACAAAATTGTCAATTAAGCAATCCTGATTTAGAAATCAATGAAGTATTTGTAGGTATTGCAGGTCATCATATTAAAAGTTTACAAACAAGGGGTGATATGGTTCGTCAGGATGCGGAGAACGAAATTCAACCTTGGGAAATTGAGCAGTTAATTAACAACCAACGCAAAACATTTATTCCAGCTGGGGATCAAATTATTGACGTGATACCACAAGAGTTTCATGTTGACAATAACCCAAATGTGAAAGAGCCAGTAGGCGTGAATGGGGTAAAAGTCGGTGCTAATTTTTTAATCCTAACAGGGGACAGAAATGCAATTCGTAATATCAATCGTTCTGTTGAGCGTAGTGGTTTAGTGACGAAGGATTTAGTATTACAACCCCTAGCATCTGCAAGTGCGGTTATGAGCGATATTGATTTAGAAGCGGGTGTGGCAATATTAGATATTGGTGGTGGCACCAGTGATTTAGCCGTATTTTATGATGGTATCTTGAAGCATACTGCAGTAATACCATTCGGTGGCGAAAACATAACGAATGATATTCGACTTGGCTTAGGTGTATTGAAAAGTCAAGCAGAAGCAATGAAAGTGCAGTTTGGTAGCGCGTTGGCAGATGAGGCAAAAGCAAATGCCTATGTAACAATTCCAGGTTTAAAGGGAATGCCAGCAAAAGAAATCAGTGTTAAAAGCTTGGCAGGAATTATTCAAGCGAGAATGAGTGAAATATTAGATTTTGTTACTTACCATTTAAAGCAAGTGGGTTTGGATAGTCGTCAATTAAATGGGGGTGTGATATTAACTGGTGGTGGATCTCAATTAAAGCACCTGATTCAATTAACTGAATACATCACTGGTTTAAATGCAAGAATTGGATTGCCCAATGAGCATTTAGCGCCTAATCATAT
>CAIWBA010000049.1 GCA_903910765.1 uncultured Bacteroidota bacterium | reverse complement strand
TAATAATGTGCATACAATACTCAGTGTTAATATTACACCAAGTACAATGATGCCTTTTCTTTCCTTTTCTGAAAATATAAAATAAGCCTCCCAAGAATTTATCATGTTTAATTTTCACACGAATTAGTGAAATATCGAAAGCAATAAATGGAATTAATTCATATGCGTATAGGTATAAATAACCCTATTCGCTATTAACAGTCAAATTCAAGCCCATCATAGGCCAAATGCATGCCAGCAGGCAAACTAGCTTCCACCTGATCATGCAATCCTATTTGGTGGCTAAAGTGAATAAAATATACCGTAGGCACTTTCAACTCCGTTGCCAAAGCAATGGCTTGGTCCAAATTAAAATGGGTAGGATGATCCTGCTTTCGTAAAGCATTTAAAATTAAAATTTTTGATCCTTTTACTTTTTCTTTTTCTTCTGCTGAAATATAGTTTGCATCCGTGATGTAACTTAAATCTCCTATTCTAAAACCAAGTACCGGCATTTCTCGATGCATTACATGAATGGGCAAAAAAGGAATATCTCCAACTTTAAATTCCGCTTGATCAATGGTGTGTAAAATCATTTCAGGAAGTCCCACATCTTTCTTTTCCTCAAACGCATAATAAAAATCTCTTTTTATGGCAATTTGCGTAAGTGCATTTGCATAAATGGGCATGGACTTATTGGAAAAAAAATTGAATGGTCGAATGTCATCTAAGCCTGCATAATGATCACGATGCGGATGCGTAAAAACAATAGCATCTAATTTAGTCGTTTGTGTGCGCAGCATTTGATATCTAAAATCGGGCGTAGTATCAATCACAACTGTTGTAGTCGCACTTTGAATTTTGATACTTGTTCTTAATCTTTGATTGAGGGGGTCGGCTGATTTGCATACAACACAATCACATCCTATTAAAGGCACTCCAGTACTTGTTCCTGAACCGAGGATGGTGAAATGTAACAAAATAAATATTTTTACAACAAACAAATAAACCAAGTGATACTCCTATTCAGCAGCAGTCAAACTCAATTTTTTGACTTCTTCATATACCTTTTGAGAATTATGCGTCAATTTATCAAATTGAATATCCAATTGTGGAATTAACTCCAACAAAGTATTGATACGCGCTTCTAAATTTAAAAACTTATTCAAAACCACAATTCTCCTTGATTCAAGCAAACACCACCCACTCTGAAAATTGCCACGCTCATATCTAACTACATATTCAGATTCTCCCAAAATATCTTCCAATTTATCTAAGGTGGTTTGATTTAATTTCATATTAATCGTTTGATTTATAGGGTAATAAGTCGGCATACAAATATAGTTTTTTTGCGCTCCAGCCATTTAATTATGCACTGCGAGTTATTCACATTTCGTACCTTTGTAAACACAACATGACTATGGCTATTACCAGTAGAAAAATTATAAACGACCCAGTACACGGATTTATTACCATTAATGATCCGGTGATTGCAGCTATTGTTAACCACCCCTATTACCAAAGATTAAGGCGTATACAGCAAATGGCCTTGGCGCAATTGGTTTATCCAGGTGCAGTGCATACCCGTTTACACCATTCTTTGGGTGCCTATCATTTAATGTGTAACGCCATTACCGAACTTAAGGACAAAGGAATTAACATTACTGACGAAGAGGCGCAAGCTGCAAAAGCAGCCATTTTATTACATGATATTGGACACGGCCCATTTTCACATGCACTTGAAAATGTGATTTTGAAAGGTGTGACCCATGAGGATTTATCGCTTTTGATTATGAAAGCCTTAAATATGGATAACGACGAAGCACTCAACGGAAAATTAACATTAGCTATACAAATTTTCACCAACCAATATCCTAAAAAGTTTCTGCACCAATTAATAAGCGGTCAATTAGATGTGGATCGTTTGGATTATTTGTCACGCGATAGTTTTTTCACTGGCGTTAGTGAAGGGGTGATTGGTTATCAACGTATTTTAAAAATGCTGACCGTGCACGACAATGAATTAGTCGTAGAGGAAAAAGGAATTACCAGTGTTGAAAAGTTTTTGGTCTCCCGTCGATTAATGTATTGGCAAGTATATATGCATAAATCAGTGGTCGCTGCTGAAAATATGTTGGTTAAAATTATTGAACGCGCGCAATGGTTACTATCCCAAAAAGACGATGCCATAAAAACAGGCACCGTACTAGATTATTTTTTAAGTGACTTCACAGGAAAAATAGCAGATGTTGATTTAAACGCTTATTGCCAATTAGATGATACGGATATTTTAAGTGCCATTAAAAAGTGGCAACACCATCCCGATCCTGTTATCTCACTTTTATGCAACCGATTATTAAATCGAAAGTCCTTCAAGTGCAAGATGCAAGACAAACCTATAAGCGCAAGCGAATGGGATGCAGCCTACGAATTGGTCAAAGCTAAGTTTCCCATGAATGAGAAGGACCTCTCCTTTCTTTGTTTTAAAGGAGAAGCCACCAACACATTATATAAAAATGATGGAGAAACTATTAAAATTTTGCTAAAAACCGGTCAAATAAGCACTATTTCACAAATTCAAAACGCTTTAATCAACGAAAGTCTTTCTGCCCCGGTGAAAAAATTTTACATTTGCTTGCTTAACGAATAACCCCTCATTCAACCCCTAGCGCATGCTTCAATTTACTGCACAACAAATAGCTTTAATGATCCAAGGTCAAGTGGAAGGGGATGCCGCTGTCGCAGTAAATAATTTTGGTAAAATTGAAGAAGCAAAAAAAGGAGATATTTCCTTTTTAGCGAATCCCAAATACGAGGAATTCTTATACACCACGCAAGCATCAATTGTTATTATAAATGCATCCTTGGTATTGAAAAAAAGTATTTCCGCTACGCTCATTAAAGTACCTGATGCATATGCGGCATTTGCAACTTTACTTACTAAGTATCAAGAATTAAAAGCACAACAGTTAAACGGAATTGAACAACCTTCTTTTATTGCACCTACAGCAAAAATGGGTAAGAACCACTACATAGCTGCATTTGCGCATATTGGTAATAATGTAAGCATGGGCGATGATGTTAAAGTTTATCCCAATGTGGTGATTGCAGAAAATGTAAGCATAGGTAATAATGTGGTATTACATCCAGGCGTAATTATTTATTCCGATTGTGTGATTGGAAATAATGTAACTATACATTCTAATGCAGTGATTGGAAGTGATGGTTTTGGATTTGCACCAACAGCGGATGGCAGTTTTCAAAAAGTTCCTCAGTTGGGAAATGTGGTTATTGAAGATAATGTGGAGATCGGATCCAACACCACTATTGATCGCGCCACCATGGGTTCCACTTATATCAGAAAGGGTGTGAAATTGGATAACCTAATACAGATTGCACATAATGTTGAGATTGGAGAAAATACAGTCATTGCTGCACAATGTGGCATTAGTGGCAGTACCAAATTGGGAAAAAGCGTTATGATGGGTGGACAAGCTGGTGCATCTGGTCATTTATTAGTGGCAGATGGGGTTAAGATTGCTGCTAGAAGTGGGCTTACCAAAAGCATCAAACAGGCCAATTTAGTGGTCACTGGCTACCCTGCCGGAGAGCATGGTGCCACTTTAAGAACCCAAATTCAGGTTAAAAACCTGCCATTATTGGAGAAAAGGGTCAAGGAACTTGAAATATTAGTGCAACAACTGGCCCAAAAAGGCTAATTCAGCTTAATTTTGCTGAAAATCATTGCTTTACATTAGCGAAGCATTAAACAAGAATAGCATGGATCAAAATTTTAATCCCGATAAGCAACATACCTTAAGCAAAAGTATCAGTATTAGTGGCACCGGTTTGCATACAGGCGTGTTGGTGGATATGACCTTGACTCCGGCCAACCCAGGTTACGGGATCCAATTTCAAAGAGTTGATTTACCCAATAAGCCAACCATTAAAGCTGATTGCGATTTAGTCACAGATACTAGCCGAGGAACCACCTTACAAGTGGGTGATGTAAAAATTAGCACTGTTGAACATATTTTAGCTGCCCTAGTTGGAATGGGTGTTGATAATTTATTAATTGAAGTCAATGGGCCAGAAATTCCGATTATCGATGGAAGCTCAAGTCCATTCATTGAAAAAATAGAAGAAGCAGGAATTTTTGAACAGGATGCTGCAAAAGCATGGTATAGTATTGATGAAAATATTTTTCACTATGATGATGAGAAGCGGGTAGAAATGGTGGCACTTCCTGCGCTTGATTATCAAATCACTACATTGATTGATTTCAATAGCCCAGTTTTAGGTACACAACATGCTGCATTAAAAACCATCAAAGATTTTAAAGCCGAGATTGCCCCTTGTCGTACTTTCTGTTTTTTACATGAATTAGAGACCTTACTTAAAAATGATTTAATCAAAGGCGGTGATATTAATAACGCGATAGTTGTGGTGGATAAACCTGTGTCAACAGAAGAGATGAGTAGATTGGCAAAAGTATTTAAGCGTGATAAGATTGAAGTGAAAAGTGAAGGTTATTTAAATAATTTGGAATTAAGATTTCCAAACGAACCTGCAAGACATAAATTATTAGACGTAGTGGGCGACTTAGCATTGATTGGCTACCCAATTAAAGCACGCATCATTGCCAATCGTCCAGGACATAGTAGTAATGTGGAGTTTGCTAAAAAAATTAAGCAATACATTAAAAAAAATAAACACGTTAAGGATGTACCCGTATATAATCCAGCGGAAACACCTGTGTTTAATTTAGAACAAATTGAAAAAACATTACCACACAGACACCCGTTTTTATTTATTGATAAAATCATTGAATTAACGGATACGATGATTGTGGGCGTGAAAAATGTTACTTTCAATGAATGGTTTTTTCCTGGACACTTTCCAGGAAATCCAGTAATGCCTGGCGTTTTACAAATAGAAGCACTGGCCCAAACGGGTGGTATTTTATGTATCAACGCAATGCCTAAAGGACAATACGATACTTATTTTTTAAAAATAGATAATTGCAAATTCAAGCAAATGGTAAAACCGGGTGATACCATGTTGTTGAAAATGGAATTAACCTCCCCTATCCGTCGTGGTATTTGTGAAATGAGGGGTACGGTATATGTGGGAGGCAAAGTAGCAACTGAAGCAGATTTAGTCGCACAAGTAATTAAAAGAGCAGAATAAAAGAAGAAAAATTATGACACATCCATTTACTTATATTGATCCTAACGCAAAAATTGCATCCAATGTAAAAATTGATCCATTCACTGTGATTCATGGTGATGTGGTTATTGGAGAAGGTACATGGATTGGCAGTAGCGTAACAATAATGAATGGCACAAAAATTGGGAAAAACTGTCGCATATTTCCAGGGGCCGTGATTGGTGCTGATCCACAGGATTTGAAATTTAATGGCGAAAAAACAAATGTTGAAATTGGAGATAATACCACCATTCGTGAATTTGTAACTATCAACAGAGGAACTTCGGATCGTTGGATTACTAAAGTGGGTAACAACTGTTTAATCATGGCCTATAGTCATATTGCGCATGATTGTATTATTGGCAACCACTGTATATTAAGCAATAGCGTACAAATAGCAGGACATGTTACTTTAGGCGACTATGCGTGGATTGCAGGCGTGAGTGCCGTGCATCAATTTGTAAATATTGGACAGCATGCTTATATAGCTGGAGGTAGCTTGGTTAGCAAGGATGTACCTCCTTATATTAAAGCAGTGCGCAACCCATTAAGTTATGGTGGTGTAAATAGTGTAGGATTAAAAAGAAGGGGATTTGATTTGGAAAAAATAAACCATATCCTTGATATCTACAGATACATTTTTAGTAAAGGAATGAATACAACGCAAGCATTAGAATTTATTGAGGAAGAAATACCTGCAACAGATGAACGCGATGAAATTGTAACTTTTATTAGAGATAGCGGCAGAGGTGTTATTAAAAGATTCGGCAAGGGTGTCGTTGAAGAAGATTAATCCATATGCAAATTAGCTTACAACAAGCCAGCAAGAGATTCAATAAAGAATGGATTTTCAGAAATCTAACTTATACATTTGAGCTTGGACAACATTATGCACTTATTGGCAATAATGGTTCTGGAAAAAGCACTTTACTTCAAATTTTATCAGGCTACAGTACCTTAACCAAAGGAAACATTCACTGGAGTGGAGATGACCATACCACCATTTTTCAAAAAATTAGTTTTGCAGCGCCCTATTTGGAATTGGTGGAAGAATTTACCACGATGGAACAATTTAATTTTCATACTACCTTCAAAAAATTACAGCCATCTATTTCAGTGAACGATATTATTGAGCGCATTGGATTAAAAGATGCAGCGCACAAACAAATCAGATATTTTAGTAGTGGGATGAAACAAAGATTAAAATTAGCATTGGCAATTTTATCTGATACGCCCCTGTTATTACTAGACGAGCCTTGTAGCAATTTAGATAAGGAAGGCTATGCACTTTACGCCGAACTCATTCAACAGTATGCACAACACAAATTAATTATTGTGGGAAGCAACGATCCACAGGAATATGCATTTTGCAGCAAGCAAGTAAACTTAATGGACTACAAAAAAGCCTAGCTTTTACTTGCGATCAATAAGTTCAAGTCCGTATATTTTAAATTGAATTTTTCACTGATATAAATATCAGTCAAAGCGCCTTTATATAAATAGATGCCTTCTCTGAGTTGTACTTGTTGCCAAATAATTTCAGACAATCCTCCCAAATCTCCAATTTGAACTAACAAGGGCATCAATACATTACTAATCGCTTGGCTAGCAGTTCGCGCAAAACCACTTGGAATATTTGGCACCCCATAATGAATTACGCCGTGTTTTATTCTAATGGGGTTTTCATGATTGGTCAATTCGCTGGTTTCAAAACATCCACCACGATCAATAGCAACATCAATAATAATACTACCTGGTCGCATTGCTGCAACCATATCCTCTGTGACTACAATGGGTGCACGGCTAAAGTCATTTCGTAAGGCACCTACTGCAACCTCACAGGTTTTTAATTGTTTGGCTAATATTTTAGGCTCTAATACAGATGTCCAAATTCTTTGTCCTAAATTATTTTGAAGTCGTTGTAACCTTGAAACATTATTATCAAAAACTTTTACCGAAGCACCTAATGCGAGTGCATTACGTGTTGCAAATTCGCCAATGATATCCGCACCAATAATCACTACTTTGGTCGGCGGAACGCCGCTGATGCCCCCTAATAATACGCCCTTGCCTTGGTTAAAATTACTCAAGTATTGACCCGCAATTAACATCACGGCACTGCCTGTAATTTCACCCATGCTTCTTAATATAGGATAGTTCTGATTTTCATCTTTAATATTTTCAATGGCGAGTGCAGTGATTTTTTTTGCCATTAATTTTTCCATCAATCCTTTTTCCAATGCGGTTAAATGCAAGGGAGAAATAATGGTTTGGTTCATTTGTAAAAAAGGCAAATCCGCTTCTACAGGAGGTGCTGTTTTAACTAATATTGGACATTTGTAAACTTCTTCTTTGTCAAAAACAATTTTAGCGCCCGCTTCGGAATAATCCATATCACTATACCTACTTCCTTCACCCGCATTGTGCTCCATTAAAACCTCATGCCCATTGGCTACTAAAACACTCACGGCCTCAGGGATTAAACCAATTCTATTTTCTTGAAATGCAATTTCCTTTGGAATACCAATCATCAAAGGCTTGCTCCTAAACTTAATATCTAAAACCTCCTCCTGTGTTTCATAGGTAATGGAACTATCAATTTGGGGCTTTAAGGTACTCATATGAACAAAATTTTAATGAAGATACAAAAATTTGTATGGACAATTTAGGGTATAAAAATACGTCGGTGTTCGGGACCCAATATTTCAATTTCAATGTGTAGGGATTCCGCTGGAATTAAATTGATCGCTTTTTCAGGCCATTCAATAAAACAGTAATCCGAATCTTCCATGGCCATTTCAACCCCTGCCCTACGCGCTTCTCCGTCATTTTCCAAACGGTACCAATCCATATGATAAATTACTTTCCCAAGTCCTTGATACTCATTCATGATCGCAAAAGTGGGGCTGTTGACTCTATCCTGTACCCCTAATATTTTACAAATTGCAGTGATCAATGTTGTTTTTCCTGCGCCCATGGGTGCGTGAAAAGCCCATACAGATTTTGTGCCAAATTTCTTCATGAGGCTTTGCGCAACATCATCCATTTGTGCTAAAGTGTAAATCATATCCATGTCGCAAAGATAAGTCAACAAATACAATGTTTAAAAGGGTATTAATGCTTTATTATATGGGCAAAATGCTTCGTATCTTTACCTTATAAACGGTTTAACATGGAATCAGTTCAATGGAAAGTAGATGGCATGAGTTGTACCAATTGCGCATTATCCATACACAAATATTTACAGTCAAAAGGAATTAGTGAACCCAAGGTAAATTTCATGGAGGGCGAAGTGCAATTTGAAATGCCCGAAAATATTACCAAGGACATCCTCATCAAAGGCATACAAGCTTTGGGATATAAGGTTAGGGGACAGGAGGAAGCAGGCGCTAAAAAAAAGTGGTTGGATAATAATGGAGAACGCGCCCTTTTTAGTTTTGTATTTACCCTACCCCTTTTAATTCATATGTTACCTGGGGTACATATTCATTGGATGATGAATCCATATGTGCAACTTGGGTTTACACTCCCTGTATTTATTATAGGTATGAGTTATTTTGGCAAAAGTGCCTGGCATAGTATTCGGGGTGGCATTCCGAACATGAATGTACTCGTTGCTATTGGCGCACTCGCCTCTTTTGGTTACAGCTTATATGGCACGCTGATGGAATTAGGTGTTGGATTTGCGTATTATGAAACCACCGCTACCATTATTACCTTAGTATTTTTTGGTAATTACATGGAGGATGCCAGCATACAATCAACACAACGTGCATTAAAGGATTTAGTGAAGGCGCAAAAAGTAATGGCCAACATGATTGTGTTTGATGAAAATCACAAGGAAATTATTTTTAATGTAGAAAGTACCACCTTAAAAGTGGGCGATATTATTTTAATCAACTCGGGCGAAACAGTGCCGATGGATTCAAAGATATTATGGGGCGAAGCAAATGTCAATGAATCGATTGTTACTGGAGAAAGCGTACCTGTGCAACGCAAAAAAAATGATTTATTACTAGGCGGAAGCACCATTCAAGATGGCAGCCTTAAAGCCTATGTAACTGCTGTTGGCGATGATACCGTACTTGCCAATATTTTAAAAATGGTGAAAGCTGCACAAGGCGAAAAACCACCCGTGCAAATTTTAGCCGATAAAATAAGTGCCGTATTTGTTCCATTGGTTTTAAGTATTGCGGTAGCTACCTTGGTTTTAAATTATTTATTCGCACATAATGCATTAGGGGACAATATTGGTTTTGGGGAAAGCATGTTGCGCGCCATTGCCGTATTGGTAATTTCCTGTCCATGTGCAATGGGATTGGCTACACCAGCAGCTATTGCGGTTGGCTTGGGCCGAGGCGCGCGCAATGGCGTATTATTTAAAAATGCAAAAAGTTTAGAAACATTTAAAGATATTAAGCAAGTGGTTTTTGACAAAACTGGCACCTTAACTACGGGACATTTTTCTGTGGCCCAATTTAAAATAGTAGATGGCACAAGCGAAGCTGATTTTAAATCGTTGGTGTACGCTTTAGAGAAATATTCGAACCACCCTATTGCTAAATGCATCAGCTTGGAATGGAAAACAAGTAATACAATTCCTTGGGGCAAAATTGAAGAAGTCAAAGGATTAGGTATAAACGCCACAGACAAAGAAGGCAATCAATATTGGGCGGGTTCATTTAAAACATTAGCAGATCAAAACTACAAGGAAGATGATCACAATATTTATATTCAAAAAAACAACCAGCTCATTGGCTGGATTGATGTGGAAGATGAAATAAGACCGGATGCAAAATTGGTGATTGAAACTTTACACAAACAAGGGGTCCATACAATTTTATTAAGTGGTGACCGACAATCCAAATGCGATAAAATAGGAAAAGCTTTAGGGATACAAGAAATTATTGGCGAACAAAGCCCTGCAGATAAATTAATGCAACTTGATAATTTAGTAAAAAAATATCCTACGGCAATGGTGGGTGATGGTATTAATGATGCACCAGCGCTCGCTAAAGCAACCATTGGCATTTCATTAAGTAATGCATCACATATCGCCATACAAACCGCACAGGTTATATTAATGAACCAAGGATTAAAAAATTTAC
>CAIWBA010000048.1 GCA_903910765.1 uncultured Bacteroidota bacterium | reverse complement strand
TTCCCGCGCGTATAAAATTTTAGTGGAGCAAGTTGGTTTTGATCCGCAAGATATTATTTTTGATCCCAATATTTTCGCAGTAGCCACAGGTATTGAAGAACATAATAATTATGCCGTTGACTTTATTGAAGCGACGCGTGTTATTAAACAAATGATGCCATTAGCGAAAGTAAGTGGTGGTGTATCCAATGTATCGTTTTCATTTAGAGGAAATGATACCGTACGTGAAGCAATACACGCAGTATTTTTATTTCATGCCGTTAAAGCGGGTATGGATATGGGTATTGTAAATGCAGGTCAGTTGGAAGTATATGATGAAATTGAACCCACATTAAGAAACTTATGTGAGGATGTTATTTTAAATAGGAACAATGATAATAATGAAGCGACCGAAGCTTTAATTCAATATGCAGATACCGTTAAAGCGAAAGGAAAAGTGGAAGTTAAAAGTGCCGCATGGCGCGAAGGCACTGTTGAAGAAAGATTGGCGCATTCATTAATTAATGGGATTACCGATTTTATTGATGCAGATACCGAGGAAGCAAGATTACAATATAGCGAACCCTTAGAAGTAATCGAAGGTCCATTAATGGCAGGTATGAATCAAGTGGGTGACTTATTTGGATCTGGAAAAATGTTTTTACCGCAGGTGGTAAAAAGTGCAAGGGTAATGAAAAAAAGTGTTGCAGTATTAACCCCATTTATTGAAGCTGAAAAAGAAAGAAAAAAATTAGCTTCGATTAATCCGAATGGCATCAGCAAGGGTCCTGCTAAAATATTATTGGCTACTGTAAAAGGAGATGTGCATGATATTGGAAAAAATATTGTAGGCGTTGTACTTGGATGTAATGGGTATGAAATTATTGACTTAGGGGTCATGGTTGCTGCAGATAAAATTTTAACAGAGGCACAAAAGCAGGAAGTGGATATCATTGGATTGAGTGGGTTGATAACTCCTTCCTTAGATGAAATGGTGTATATCGCCAAAGAAATGAAAAGAAGAGGAATGAACATTCCTTTGATGATTGGTGGTGCCACTACATCCCGTATGCATACCGCAGTAAAAATTGCACCCGAATACCAGGATGGTGTGGTACATGTACTCGATGCATCCAGAAGTGTAACAGTAGCTGGTTCCTTATTAAACAAGGACCAAAAAGCGCCCTTCTTAAAAGAATTAGAAACTGCTTATACTGCTTTGAAATTCGATTTTGATAATAAAAAAACAACAAAGCAATCTCTTACCTACTTAGATGCTTTAAAAAATAAAGCACCTATTGATTGGAATGCATTCCAAGTAACAACACCAAGATTTACTGGAAACAAAGCCATTGTAATTGATGACTTGTCTGTGCTTGTTGATTACATTGACTGGAAACCATTTTTTATCGCCTGGGAATTGCATGGTAATTTTCCTGCCATCTTAACAGATGAAAAGGTGGGTGAGGTTGCAAGTAAATTATATGAAGATGCTAGGGCCTTATTAAATAAAATTGTGAGCGAAAAATGGCTAACTGCAAAAGGCGCTGTTGGATTTTGGCAAGCAAAGGCAATAGAAGATGATGTCATCCTTGAAAACGCTGGGGAATCAGTTGCCTTACATTTTTTAAGACAGCAGGCCAAAAAAGCCGAAGGACAAACTAATTTTTCTTTGGCTGATTTTATTTGTCCTGCCACGGAGAATAAAAAAGATTATATCGGCGCGTTTGCTGTAACCATTCATGGTATTGAAAAACATATCAAAGCATTTGAAGAAAATTTAGACGACTATAATAAAATTATTTTACAAGCATTGGCCGATCGATTAGCGGAAGCATTTGCGGAATACTTGCACGTTAAAACAAGAAAAGAATATTGGGGATACGCTGCAGATGAAACACTGACGAATGAATCATTGATTAGTGAACAATACCAAGGTATTCGTCCAGCACCAGGCTACCCTGCTTGTCCAGATCATACTGAAAAATACACCCTATTTAATTTGTTAAATGCGGAGCAACACACAGGCATTACATTAACAGAAAGTTTGGCGATGTATCCAGCTTCGAGTGTATGTGGTTGGTATTTTGCACATCCACAAAGTCAATATTTTGGATTAGGCAAAATTCAACAAGA
>CAIWBA010000047.1 GCA_903910765.1 uncultured Bacteroidota bacterium | reverse complement strand
AATGGGGGTCCAGGATCTTCCTCTATGTGGTTGCATATGGGGGTAATGGGACCCAAACGTGTTATTGTTAATGATCCTAATGACAATGGTCCTGCGCCCTATAAAATAGAAGACAATCAATTTTCAATTTTGGACGTTAGTGATATTGTCATGATTGATCCAATTGGCACTGGAATTAGTAAAGCGGTTGGGAAAGCAACCAACAAAGATTTTTGGGGGGTAGATGGAGATATAAAATCAGTAAGTGGATTTATAAAACAGTATATCAATGAAAATAATCGTTGGCAGTCACCTAAATTTATTTTAGGGGAAAGCTATGGTACGATGCGCAGTGCAGGTGTTGCAAATTATTTACAGGAAACTTTAGGCATTGCTTTAAATGGGGTTATACTAGTTTCAACTGTTTTGGATATGCGGACACTTCGTTTTTATCAAGGCGATGATATTTCATATATTTTACATTTGCCTAGCTATGCAGTATCTGCATGGTATCATAATAAAATAAAAAACAAGCCCAAGGACTTGGCAGCATTTGCCGAAGAAGCTAGAAAGTTTGCAGGAGGTGATTATGCAACTGCATTAATGAAGGGTTCCGATTTATCCGACGCGGAAAATGAAAAAATCGCCACACAGTATGCCGCACTTACGGGACTTAGCAAAGACTATGTATTTAAAGCAAAACTTCGTATTAAAGAACCGCAATTCACAGAAGAATTATTGAGAGGTGAACACATGACTGTTGGACGATTAGATGCAAGATATATAGGCATCAATCAAGATTTATTAAGCGATGGATCATCATACGACCCACAAAGCACAACCATTAGTCCTGCTTACATTGTAGCATTTTCAGATTATTATTACAATGAACTTAAGGTGAATAAAATGCTTACGTATAGAACATCAGCATATGCAACGCCAGGTTTTAAGTGGGACTGGAAACATAATAAAAATTTTAATAACGATGCCGTTCCAGCCAATACAGCAGTGGATCTAGCAGAAGCAATGAGCCATAACCCTAAATTAAAAGTATTAGCTATAAATGGTTATTATGATTTAGCCACGCCATTTTATGCAGCTGAATATACATTTAAACACATGGGTTTAGAAAAACGAATCCAAGATAATTTTATACTAAAATATTATGAAGCGGGTCATATGATGTATACAGATCCGACATCAGGAAAACAGTTTAAAAAAGATGTGGCTGATTTTATAAAAGAGACTTTAAAATAGCCCGAACAAAAAAGAGGCCTTAATTAAATTTAAGGCCTCTTTTTTTTCTCTTATGATTTATTTAAAAAAGTACAACTTTTTTAAAATACTTTTCTACGCTTTATTAATTACTCCGCTTCTGCGACTACTTCTTTTACTTCGGGGATCATACGCTTCATCATTCCTTCAATACCTGCTTTTAAAGTGACCATTGAACTAGGGCATCCGCTACAAGAACCTTGTAACATTAAATTTACTACGCCGTCATTATAACTTTTAAATTGTATTGCACCGCCATCCATTTCTACTGCGGGCTTAACATAATTCTCTAATAATTCTTTTACTCTTTTCACAATATCATCATCATCTGCGTGAACTGTATTGGTTGCTTCTTGTTTTATTTTAGCTACTTCCTCTTCATTTACCACAACGCCACCATTTTCTAAATACTCCTTTAAAAAAGTTTTAATGGTTGGTATTACGTCTTGCCAATCATCCGTGTCTGCACTTTTTGTAAGGGTAATAAAATTGCTCGCTATAAAAACACTTTTAATAAAAGGGAAGCTAAATAATTCTTTTGCCAAAGGAGAGGCAATCGCTAACCTTTCCTCTGCGATATCGATACTTTTT
>CAIWBA010000046.1 GCA_903910765.1 uncultured Bacteroidota bacterium | reverse complement strand
CAAATTAAACAATTTTGAAGGGGTTACCGGTGCATATCCATTGGCAAATCATTATACGCATTTTACCATCATCATTCCAGCACGCAATGAGGCGGCGAATATCAAGACATGTGTAGATACTATTTTGGCGCAAAATTATCCTTCCGAATTTTATGAAATTATTGTTATTGATGATTTTTCCGAAGACGAAACTGCTTTTATCATAAAAGCAATGCAGGATAAAAATGCACAAGTACATTTATTAAGTTTATCAGATTATTATAAGGAAAACGAAATTAGTTCCTTCAAGAAAAAGGCGATAGAAAAAGCGGTATTACATGCCAAGGGCAATTGGATTATTACTACCGATGCTGATTGTATGGTGCCGCCCAATTGGCTTTTATTGTATCATCAATTTATTGAAAAAAACAAACCCGTATTTGTAGCAGCACCTGTAATGTTTATTGAAGCGCCTGGAATTTTAAATACGTTTCAGGTACTTGATTTTTTAGCATTACAAGGTATCACGGCTGCCGCAGTGGGTGCTGGCAAACATTCCATGAGCAATGGTGCTAATTTGGCATTTGAGAAATCAGCATTTATTGCAGTGGGGGGTTATCAAGGTGTGGATGAAATTGCAAGTGGGGACGATATGTTTTTAATGCATAAAATGAAAAAAACTTTATCCAATCGCATTGGTTATTTATTTCATCCGGATGCAATTGTTTTAACGAAAGCAATGGATCAATGGAAGGATTTAATTATGCAACGCATTCGTTGGTCAAGTAAAGCCCGTTTTTATGATGACAATTCAATTTTTTGGGTGTTGTTATTAGTGTATTTATATAATTTTAGTTTTTTGCTTTTAATATTCATGGGCAGTTTTGAAACATTAATCATCTCCCTGGCTTTTAAAACATTTTTTGAATTATTTTTCTTAGAAGCAGTAGCCCGTTTTTACAATCTAAAGCCGGCACTTAGGTGGTTTGTATTTTTTCAACCCCTGCACATTTTTTATACCATCATTGCCGGATTATTCGGCCAAGTAAAAACCTATACTTGGAAGGGCCGAAAGGTAAAATAGCCCTCTGTGGAAGTGTTTGACCATAAAATGGGGTAGTTTCTTAAATAAAATACGGTTTTTCAGGGGGTTATAGGCGCAAATTTGTGTTATAAATTGTTGTTTTATGCGTAAAATTTGACCTTGATTATGTAATTTCGCATACTAAAATAAGTGATAGATATGTCGACTGAAACATTAGCCCCAACATTAGCTGCTTTAACTGCAAAAGACTTTGCAACTGACCAAGAGGTTCGTTGGTGTCCAGGCTGTGGAGATTATTCCATTTTGGCCTCTGTTCAAAAAGTAATGCCAACCATTGGCGTTCCGAAAGAAAATATTGTAATTATTAGTGGGATTGGTTGTAGTAGCCGTTTCCCTTATTATATGAATACCTATGGTATGCATTCTATTCATGGAAGAGCAACTGCCATTGCAAGTGGTTTAAAAGCATCTCGCCCTGAATTAAGTGTTTGGATCGTTGCGGGTGATGGTGATTCAATGAGTATTGGTGGTAACCATACCATTCATTTATTAAGAAGAAACTTTAATGTCAACTTTTTGGTGTTCAACAACCAAATATATGGTTTGACAAAAGGACAATATTCT
>CAIWBA010000045.1 GCA_903910765.1 uncultured Bacteroidota bacterium | reverse complement strand
GATAATGCTTTGCAAATAGCGGATAAAATTATAAATGCAGGGTCGGTATTTATTGGCAATTATTCACCCGAATCCGTGGGCGATTATGCAAGTGGGACCAATCATACTTTACCAACCAATGGGTATGCAAAAGCCTATAGTGGTGTAAGTTTAGATAGTTTTGTAAAAAAAATCACGTTTCAGCAATTAACGGAACGGGGTTTAATGAATATAGCACCCACTGTAATTGAAATGGCGGAGGCGGAAGGGTTACAAGCGCATAGCAACGCAGTATCTGTAAGATTAAATTGGATAAAATCAAAATTGTAAAAAATGAATTTTGACATAAAAAAAATTGTACGACCTAACATTGAAACGCTAAAGGCGTATTCTTCTGCAAAGGACGAATATACAGGCGAAGCGAATGTTTTATTAGATGCAAATGAAAATAGTTTGGGATCGCCGACCACAAAATGGTATAACCGGTATCCGGATCCCTATCAAAAAGCAGTCAAGGAAAAAATTGCTTTTATAAAACAAATTCCCGCTTCAAAAATATTTTTAGGAAATGGAAGCGATGAGTGTATTGATATTTTGTTTCGAACTTTTTGTGAGCCAGGAAAGGATAATATAATTATTTGTCCTCCCACGTATCCGATGTATGAGGTGGGCGCGAATATTAATAGTATAGAAATTAAATCTGCACCCTTGTTGCCGGATTATCAATTAAATGTGGCGCATATTGAACAATTAGTGAATGAACGTACTAAAATCATTTGGATTTGTTCCCCCAATAATCCTACAGGAAATTCATTGGATCGAATTGACATTGAAACTATTTTAAATCACTTTAATGGCTTGGTGGTTGTGGATGAAGCCTATATTAATTTTTCAAAGCAAAAATCATTTAGTGCGTCACTGATAGATTATCCAAATTTAGTGGTGTTACAAACCTTAAGTAAAGCATGGGGCTTAGCAGGTTTGCGATTAGGTATGTGTTTTGCAAGTGAAGCAATTATTAGCTACATGAATAAAGTAAAAGCACCTTATAATATAAATATGGTGACCCAGGAATTGGCATTACAAGCATTGGAGGAAGTGGGACAAGTAAATGACATGATACAACACTTAGTAGATATGCGTATTGCTTTAGCGGAAGTGATTCAAAGTATGCCTTATGTTGAAAAGGTGTTTCCTTCAGACACCAATTTCTTATTGGTTAAAATACCCAAAGCCAGTGAGTTGTATCGTTATTTATTAACGCAAGGCATCGTGGTTCGAGATAGGTCTAGCCTTGAAAATTGCGCAGATAGTTTAAGGATTACTGTAGGAACAGAGCAAGAAAATACACAGTTGGTGGATGCGATGGCCAATTGGATCAATTTGACATTTACATTGGACTAATTATCCTATTAATTTATTAAATTACACAATCATTATATAATTAAAAATGTATCATATGAAAAAAGGAATTTATCTTTTATTATTATTGTCAATCAGTGTTCATTTTTTAGCAAATGCGCAGGACAATGCTGGATTAACCTTGCCGAATGGATTTAAAGCAAATTTGTTTGCCGAAAACATCGGAAGTGCTAGACATATTGCCATTTCAAAAAATGGGGTTGTTTTTGCAAAATTAAATAGAGCAGATAAACAAGGTAGAACCATTATTAGATTAGCCGATGAAAATAAGGATGGTGTTTCAGATAAAATAACAGGTTGGGCGAATTATGGAGGCACAGGTATCTATCTAAGTGGGAATGCTTTATATGCGAGTTCAAATGAAGCCATTTTTAAATATCAATTAGATGCTTCGGATGAAGTGGTAAATCCATTAAGTCCAATTACAGTGGTGACAGGATTAATTAATCGTCGTCAACATGAATCAAAATCTATCACTTTTGATAAAGCAAATAATATTTATGTAAATATTGGGGCGTATTCTAATGCATGTCAGGATAAAGATAGAACACCGGGTGCACAAGGAATGATGCCTTGTCCTATCTTGGATTCAGCAGGCGGTATTTGGAAATTTGATGCAAGCAAGGAGAATCAAACCTATGGTGATGGTAAAAGATATGCCACTGGACTTAGAAATGTGGTTGGACTTGATTGGAATCCGCAAGCAAATAAATTATATGTCGCACAACATGGACGTGATCAATTAAATACTTTTTTCCCAAGCTTATATACCGATGCGCAAAACGCAGAGTTGCCAGCGGAAACCTTTTATGAAATAAATGAAGGAGACAATGCCGGATGGCCCTATGTATATTATGATAATTTCCAACATAAAAAAATAGTGTCCCCTGAATATGGTGGGGATGGTAAAAAAGAAGGGGCTAGTGATATTAAAAATCCAGCAGTCGCTTTTCCAGCGCATATGGCACCGATGGGTGTATTATTTTATACAGGCAATCAATTTCCTGAAAAATATAAAAATGGGGCATTTATCACTTTCCATGGTTCTTGGAATAGAGCGCCATTACCTCAGGAAGGATTTTTTGTTGCATTTGTTCCTTTTAAAAATGGCAAAGCAACAGGGGACTGGGAAATTTTTGCCAATGGATTTGCAGGAACAATGGATGGTACAAAAATCACCAGCACGCGCAATGCAAAGGCGAGACCATGCGGTTTGGCGCAGGGACCTGACGGATCCATTTATGTAAGTGATGATACCAAGGGCTCTATTTTTAAAATTTCTTATCAAAAATAATTAGCTAAATATTTTAATTGTATATGGGTAATCGTAAAATTCGATATTTTATTTTTGGAGCTGTAGTCATGTTTTTATTTAATTCGATTAAAACGCAGGCGCAAAATTTAGAAAACGGAAAAAAAATATATGAAACCAGATGTTTGGTTTGTCATCAAGCTGATGGCGGAGGCGTTCCGAATATGAATGCACCCTTGGATGGATCGACCAATGTGGTAAGCAGTGATATAGGAAGATTGGTGAAAATTATAAAAAATGGGTTTAATGAAAGAGTGGAGTTAGATGGATTATATTACAGTAATAGCATGACGCCGAATCCCGATTTTACGCCAGCGCAAATTAGTGATGTACTAAGTTTTATTAGAACTAGTTGGAGTAATAAAGCTTCCAAGGTTACTATCGCGCAAGTGCAGGTTGCATTAAAGGGAAATCAAAAAACAAAAACAAAATAACTGTAATCATATTCTAAGTTAAATTTTAATACATGCGTCCTATATTATTTATTGATCGAGATGGGGTAATACTTCAAGAACCAAGCACTGATTTTCAAATTGATCATATTGAAAAAACAAGTTTTGTTCCTGGGGCAATATCTAATTTACATAAAATTGCTACTGAGTTAGGGTTTTATAAGGTCATGGTAACCAACCAAGATGGCTTAGGCACTGACGCATATCCAACAAATCAATTTGAGCCTTTTCAACAATTAATGATTCGCACATTAGCGGCGGAAGACTTTGTTTTTGATGAAATAAAAATTGACACTTCCTTTGCCAAGGATAATTTACCTACACGTAAACCAGATATTGGTCTTGTTCAGCATTTGATGAATAATGGAAATTTTGACATTGCCAATTCCTTTGTAATTGGTGACAGATGGAGTGATATATTATTAGCAAAAAATATAGGATGTAAGGCGATATATTTTAAATCGGGTAATCATGCACTTACTACTGAGCAAGCAATTGAATATAAAGATACTATTGCATTGGAAACTGAAAGTTGGGCAGCCATCTATTCTTTTTTAAAATTAGGTTTGAGAAAAGTACAACATGAAAGAAATACGAAAGAAACTAAAATCAGTATTTCATTAAATATGGATGGGAGCGGTCAAGCGGATATTAAAACAGGATTGGGCTTTTTTGACCATATGTTGGAACAAATCGCAAGACATGGTTCCATTGATTTAGCGATTAACTGTGATGGTGATTTGCATATTGATGAACACCATACAATTGAAGATGTGGGGATTGCTTTGGGAGAAGCGTTTGCTTTGGGTTTAGCTGATAAGCGAGGAATGGAAAGATATGGCTATGCACTTCCTATGGACGAGGCAGAAGCCAAAGTTTTAATTGACTTTGGAGGGCGCAATTGGATTGTATGGGATGCTAGTTTTACCCGTGAAAAAGTAGGGGAAATGCCTACCGAAATGTTTTTCCACTTCTTTAAATCATTCAGTGATGCGGCAAAAGCCAATTTAAATATTAGCTGTAAAGGGGAAAATGAGCATCATAAAATTGAAGCCATATTTAAAGCCTTTGCTAAGGCCATTAAAATGGCAGTGCATCGCAATCCAGCCAGTGACCAGTTGCCGAGTACCAAGGGGGTTTTGTAAGGACAGCCACCTGATTCGAGGCTAACAATTGATAGGGTAAACCTTAGCTTTTTTTGGATTTATAAAGGCATTTTCCTTAAATTTGCAATAAGATGATAAAAACAAACAATATATGGTGGTGGCATACAAAATCCGTTAGGGTATTGTAGTGACATTACTATATTGTCAAATTATACATAAACCCTAACAGCAATGTTGGGGTTTATTTTTTTAATAAATGCGCATAGGAAAAATGAAAAAAATTATAATTCAAACTGAGGTAACAAAAATGTTAGCCGATACATATACGCCGGTAGGTATTTATCTGCGCTTAAGGGATCGATTCCGTGATACCATCTTATTAGAAAGTACCGATTCTCATGCTTCAGAAAATAGCTATTCTTTTATTGGTGTAAATGCAATTGGGGGGATTGAGATTTCATCTTTAAATCAGATTGAATTTAAATATCCAAATCAAGAGCCTGAAAAAGAGACCATTCATAATGTGCATGATGCGCCTGATCGTATTTGGTCCTATATGCAGCAATATGAAATGATGCCGGCCAATTTGAAAGAAGCTTCCTTTGGTCAAGGATTATATGGGTATACTACTTATGATGCAATTCCATTTTTTGATTCTATTCAATTTAAAAAGGATGCCGATATCATTCCATTAATGCGCTATCGGTTGTATCAATATGTGATTGCGTTTAATCATTTTAAAGATGAAATATTCATCTGTGAAAATAAAATAGCCGGAGTTGATTCTGAATATAATGCGTTGTTGTCCTTTATTAAAAGTAAGGATGTGCCGCAATATCCTTTTTTCATCAAAGGAAAAGAAACAGTAAATCAAACAGATGATGAATTTATAAAAGTAGTGAAGCAAGGAATACAACATTGCATGAGAGGGGATGTATTTCAAATTGTATTAAGTCGCAGATTCCAGCAATCCTTTCAAGGGGATGAATTTAATGTGTATCGCACCTTGCGAAACATAAATCCTTCACCGTATTTGTTCTTTTTTGATTACGGGGATTATAAATTGATGGGGTCCTCGCCCGAAGCACAAATAATTATCAAAAATGGCAAGGCGGTGGTGCATCCAATTGCAGGAACTTTTAAGAGAAGTGGGGATGAGGCAACGGATGCTTTAATGACGCAGAAATTATTGGATGATCCAAAGGAAAATGCAGAACATGTGATGTTGGTTGATTTGGCACGTAATGATTTAAGCAGGGTTTGTACTGATGTTCATGTGAAGCATTACCGTCAAGTTCATTATTATAGTCATGTGATACATTTAGTGAGTGAGGTTGAAGGAACGGTAGCTAAGGATGCAAATCCATTTCAGTTAATTTCAAAGACATTTCCTGCAGGTACATTAAGTGGTGCGCCTAAATTTAAAGCGATGCAGTTAATAGACGGAATGGAACCAACCAAAAGATCCTACTATGGCGGTTGTATTGGCTTTGTAGGTTTTGATGGTAGTTGTAATCAAGCAATCATGATACGTACTTTTTTGAGTCAACAAAATACATTGACTTATCAAGCTGGTGCAGGGGTGGTTGCTGCAAGTGTTCCTGAAAATGAATTACAGGAAGTAAATAACAAACTGAATGCATTAAAAATGGCCATGGTGTTGGCTGAAAAAATACACGAATAAAACCAAAAAATATTTTGAGTGATATCGAAATGTAAAAAATAAATTAAGGGTTGAACAAGAAAATAAAGTGAAAATGAAAATATTAGTATTTGACAATTACGATTCCTTTACCTACAATTTGGTGCAACTAATCAAAGAATTAGCACCAAAG
>CAIWBA010000044.1 GCA_903910765.1 uncultured Bacteroidota bacterium | reverse complement strand
GGAAGTTTCATGGAAGCCATACTTTGTTCAGGCGTCAGCATTGCGGATGAAGGATTTGGATCAATTATTTTTGGCCTTGCAGGAGCAGGGGCTTCCCCAAGATTACAGGATTGAACCAAAAGAATAAAGAAAGCAAATACTAGAAAACGAGAAAATTTCATTTGTAAAATTTTAAATTTATACATACTAATGTACAATATAAACATTATTATAATGATAACAGCGCCGTCGTTAGGGGTGATGAATTTAAAAGAAAATAACATCTGCACTTTTTTAATATTAACAATCATTAGCAATACGAGTCATTGCGCGTAGCGCTAGCACCCTACCGATTATAAATAACCTCCTTATAGCTTGCTTTATTAGTCATAAAATCATTAAATTCATTCTTCAAATTGAGGCTTGAAACAATGATGTTCAAGAAAAAATTCAAAAAACGATTATGAATCAAATGAAAGCTTATTTTATTGCATTTTTACTTGTCATAACGATGCAAGTGGGTGCACAAAACCGTGTACTTGTATTTTCTAAAACAGCAGCATTCGTACATGGCTCTATCAAGGTTGGGAAGTTAGCATTGATAAAGTTAGGCGCTGAAAATAATTTTAAAGTAGATACCTCCCAAGACGCGTCTATTTTTACAGAAGAGAATTTGAAAAAATATAGTGCGATTGTATTTTTAAGTACCACCGGTGATGCTTTGGATAATAAACAGCAAGCCGTATTTGAACGATACATACAAGCAGGCGGAGGCTTTGTAGGTGTGCATTCGGCAACTGATTGTGAATACAATTGGCCTTGGTATGGAAAATTAGTAGGCGCTTATTTCCAAAATCATCCCAAACAACAAACAGCAAAATTAATTGTCAATGACAATACACATTTAAGTACGGCACATCTTCCTGCCGTTTGGGAAAGATATGACGAGTGGTATAATTTTAAAAAGGCGCCGGGCAATGAAGTTAAAGTGCTCATAAGCATTGATGAAAAGTCATATGAGGGTGGAAAAAATGGTGACAGTCATCCAATGGCTTGGTACCATGATTATGATGGAGGCAGGGCTTTTTATACAGAGCTTGGACACACGAACGAATCTTTTGCTGAACCAAATTATATGCAACATCTTTTAGGTGGCATAAAATATGCAATGGGTAATAATGTGAAGCTGGATTACTCAAAAGCAAAATCATATTTGATTCCAGATGAAGATAGATTTACAAAAAATGTTTTAGCAGGTGGCATGTTTGACGAGCCTACTGAAATGGCGATACTTCCAAATTTTGATATTTTAATTGTACAACGTAAAGGTGAAGTCATGTTTTATAACCACCTTACTAAAAAAGTAACACAGGTAGCTAAGCTTGACTTATATCACAAATCAACTGCAAAGGGCGTGAATGCGGAAGAAGGATTAATTGGTGTTACAGCCGATCCTAATTATGCAAAAAACAATTACGTTTACTTGTTTTATTCTACAAAAGATACCGCGGCCAACAGATTATCTCGCTTTGTTTTTAAGAACGGAAAATTTGATATGACTTCTGAAAAAAAGATTATTGATGTAGCAACCACAAGAGATATTTGTTGTCATACGGGTGGCTCGCTTACTTTTGGACCTGATGGATCTTTGTTTATTTCAACAGGTGATAATACCACACCGTTTAATCAAGCAGATTCAAAATATACTTTAGAGGGTTTTGGACCAATAGATAATCGCCCAGGTTTTGAACAATATGATGGTCGCAGGGGTTCAAGCAATACCAACGATTTAAGAGGAAAGGTTTTACGTATCAAAGTAAATCCTGATGCTTCTTATTCAATACCTGAAGGAAATCTTTTTAAACCAGGTACGGCAAAAACAAGACCTGAAATTTATGCAATGGGTACAAGAAACCCGTATCGTATATCTGTGGATAGAAAAACAGGCTTCTTATATTGGGGTGATGTTGGACCAGATGCGGGAGGAGATAAGTTTGAAGAAAAAGGTCCACGTGGTTATGATGAATTAAATCAAGCACGTAAAGCAGGTTATTTTGGATATCCTTTATTTATTGGTGGCAACTATCCTTATCGCCAATTTAATTATGAAACTGGAGAAGTAGGCGACTTTTTTGATCCTAAAAAACCATTGAACTTATCAAAAAATAATACAGGATTAACAGAATTACCTCCTGTAAGTCCGCCATTTATTTGGTACCCATACGC
>CAIWBA010000043.1 GCA_903910765.1 uncultured Bacteroidota bacterium | reverse complement strand
CCTAATGCAGTGCCTATCCACGATATCGTGATTCACCCTAGAGATAATGAAATTATATTAGGTACACATGGCCGTAGTTTGTACACAAGCAAGTTGGATGATTTGCACAAAAAAGTACAAGCAAAAAAATAAGCTTACTTATAATTAAGATGTATAAAAAACCCCAAGCTTGCTTGGGGTTTTTGTTTGACCATGATTGAACAAACAAACCAATTATATGATTACAAATTTTTAAATGCTAGTAATTTTTCAAGCCTGGTATGCATGCCTTGGTTGGCTTGATCTAAAAATTCATGTGCTCTTTCAGGATTATTATTTTTAATAGTAGCAAACCTGTTTTCATTGTACATGAAATCTTCCATTGGAATGGATGGGTCCTTGCTGTCTAACATAAATCTTTTTCCTTTTTCATTCAGTGGATTAAATCGGAATAAAGGCCAGTAGCCACTTTTCACTGCGAGCGCTTGTTGTTCCAATCCGTGGCACATATCATAACCGTGTGCAATACAATGACTGTAAGCAATAATGATAGAAGGGCCTGGGAAGGCTTCGGCTTCCAGAATTGTTTTTAGTGCATGAACATCATTGGAACCCATTGCAATTTCAGCTACATAAGCATTGCCATGTGCCATGGCTTGCATCGCTAAATCTTTTTTACCCGTTGTTTTCCCTTTCACAGAAAATTTTGCACTTGCACCAATCGGGGATGATTTTGATTTTTGGCCTCCTGTATTTGAATATACTTCCGTATCTAAAACCAAAATATTTACATTCTCACCCGTACTTAATACATGATCTAATCCACTGAATCCAATATCATAAGCCCATCCATCCCCACCCACTATCCACATGGATTTTTTCTCAAAGAAACCGGCAACCTGACTTAATAAAGCTGCGGCAGGATTACTGATAGCCTTTAATTTATTTTTAACTTGATTAACAGCTAAACGTTGCTGAATGATTTGCGTCTCGTCTTCTTCGGAGTTGGATAAAATGGCATCCACTAATTCAGGACCTACTTCCTCCTTGATCGTTTTTAATAAGGAGAACGCATATTGGCGTTTCATGTCAGTGGCTAACTTAATTCCTAACCCAAATTCTGCATTGTCCTCAAATAAGGAGTTGGCCCATGCTGGTCCATTTCCAGCGGCATTCATACTCCAAGGGGTGGTAGGTAAATTCCCGCCAAAAATGGAGGAGCATCCGGTTGCATTTGCAACTATCATTCTATCTCCAAATAATTGGGTCAGTAATTTTAAATAAGGGGTTTCCCCGCAACCACTACATGCACCTGAGAATTCAAATAAGGGTTCTAAAAATTGGGAACCTTTTACCGTTGTTTTTGCTATTCTTGTTCGGTCAATATCAGGTAAGGAAAGGAAAAATTCCCAATTCTTTTTCTCGGTTTCTTTTAATGGAATTACATCCTGCATGTTAATTGCTTTGTGTCCTACTTCGGTTTTGCTTTCAATAGGACAAACATCCACGCATAAATTGCAGCCAGTGCAATCTTCCACTGCTACTTGTAAGGTATAGGCTTCGCTGTCTTTCAAAAATTCCTTTCCAATGGGTGCTACATGTTTAAAAAAGTCAGGTGCTTTATCTAATTGACTTGCGTCATATACTTTTGGACGAATGGCTGCATGCGGACATACAAAAAAACATTTACCACATTGTGAACACAAACTTGGGTCCCATACAGGCACCTGTTCTGCGATATTTCTTTTTTCATATTTGGTGGTTCCAGACGGATAAGTACCATCCGCGGGAAAGGCGCTCACAGGTAGCTCGTCCCCTTCGCCAGCAATTATTTTACCCAATACATTTTTTACAAAATCAGGCGCATTATCAGTCACTGCAGGGGTAATTTCAATATGACCAATTGCTAAGGTGGAATAATCAATCAAACAAAGATTTTCTAATGTTTTATCAATGGCATCAAAATTCTTTTGTACCACCGCTTCTCCTTTTTTACCATAAGTTTTTTTCACCGCATTTTTAATGGCAGTAATGGCTGCTTCTTTTGGCATAATATTAGAAATAGCAAAGAAACAGGTTTGTAAAATGGAATTAATTCTTGAACCCATTCCGGTTTCTTTGGCCACTTTAGATGCGTTAATGACATAAAACTTTAATTGCTTCTCTTTTATTTCATTTTGAATTTTATAAGGGATATGATGCCACACTTCTTCAGTTTTAAAAGGGGCATTTAATAAAAAAGTGGCACCATGTTGGGCATCTTTTAAAATGTCAAAAGTTTCTAAATAATGAAAATGATGACAGGCAATAAAATTTGCTGAATTAATCAAATAGGTGGAATGGATGGGATTTTCACTAAAGCGCAAATGAGATACGGTCAATGAGCCCGATTTTTTTGAATCATATACAAAATAAGCCTGCACATGGTTATCGGTTACGTCTCCAATAATTTTTATTGTATTTTTATTTGCACTCACGGTTCCGTCAGCACCTAATCCAAAAAATAAGCCACGAAATAAATGTTGGTCTTCTAAGCCAAATGTTTTGTCATAGAATAAGCTGGTATGGGTAATATCGTCTTCAATACCAATCGTAAATCCATTCTTTGGTTTGGCTTTTGTTAATTCTTCAAAAATTGCTTTCACCATGGCTGGGGTAAATTCTTTGGAAGCCAATCCATATCGGCCGCCAATGACTTTTGGCATAGTTCCTTCCCATCCATTATGTAATGCATTAATTACATCCATATACAAAGGTTCTCCAATGGCACCTGTTTCCTTACACCTGTCTAATACGGCGATTTGTTTTACACTCGTAGGAATTGCTTTTACAAAATGGGCAATGGAAAATGGACGAAATAAATGCACGGTGAGGTAGCCTGTTTTTTCTCCTTTGTTATTTAAGTATTTGACAGTCTCACCAACAGTACCAGCACCTGAACCCATAATGATAATGATACTTTCTGCTTGTGGGTCACCATGGTATTCAAATAATTGGTAGGAACGACCCGTTAATTTTTCAAATTTTTCCATGGTTTCCGCTACGATACCTGGTGTATTCCAATGGTATTCGTTACAGGCTTCTCGGCTTTGAAAAAATACATCCGCATTTTGTGCAGTACCACGAATGAATGGATTTTCTGGATTTAATGATCTTGCTCTATGACGCGCTACTTGTTTCTCATCCATCATTTCCTTAATGATTTGATCTGATAAAACATGCACTTCATTTATTTCATGGGAGGTTCTAAAGCCATCAAAAATATTTAAGAAAGGGATACTCGATTTTAAAGTTGCTGCTGTGGCAATCATGGCCATATCATGTGCTTGTTGTGCATTGTTTCCAAATAACATAGCAAATCCAGTGGAGCGCACTGCCATTACATCACTGTGATCTCCAAATATAGATAATGCATGGGTGGCTAAGGCTCTTGCTGCAATATGAAAAACGGTGGGTG
>CAIWBA010000042.1 GCA_903910765.1 uncultured Bacteroidota bacterium | reverse complement strand
GACTCCATGATATAACTTAATGTACCATAATTTTCTGCGCCTACTGCTTCATTGGTAAATGGCCCGCCCGGTTTTCCTTGTTTTGATTTTTCGTTTCTAGTTAAATCAGGAGAAGCTTCGGTCCAAGTTTTTCCCATATCGGTGGTGCGCAATAAAACTTGTGCGCCATGGTAGTAGGTATTTGGTTCATGCTTACTCCAAATGATGGGTGCGTTCCAGTTAAATCTGTATTTATCATCTTTTGCATCCTTTCCTAAGTATTGAATAGGTGCGGCCATGATATTAGTGCTTGCCTTTGATTTGCTGTCAAATACTTCAATAGTACCCTGATAGCTACCACCTAAAACATACCTTGGATCATTAGGATCAAATGCTAAAAAGGCACTTTCGCCGCCCGCAGATGCACTCCAATGCGTTGTATTAATTCCTCCTCTAAATGATCGGCTAGCAATTTTTACAGAACTATTATCTTGCTGTCCTCCATAAATATTGTAAGGGAATTCATTGTCAACATTGATGCGATAAAATTGAGCGGTTGCATAAATATCTTGACTACTCCATGATTTTCCGCCATTAAATGTAACTGCTGCTCCGCCATCATCAGCAATAATCATATTATTACTATTGCTCGGGTTTATCCATAAGTTATGATAATCGCCATGGGTGGATGAAATGTTTTCCCAAGTTTTACCCCCATCTGTTGATTTTAATGCTGGTGCGTTCATTACATATAATGTGTTCTCAATAATTGGATCAGCGAATACTTCAATATAATACCATGCTCTTCCAATGATACGGTGATCGCTGGTGGCGTGGCTCCAAGTTTTTCCTGCATTTTCAGAAACATACATGCCACCTGCTTCTTTTGTAAAATCACTTTCAATAAGCGCGTATACTTTTTCTGAATTCGCACGACTTACTGTAATCGCCATTTTACCCATTTCTTTTGGTAAACCATCTTGCATTTTATTCCAAGTAGCGCCGCCATCTGTTGATTTATATAAACCACTGCCAGGCCCACCACTCGTTACTTTCCAAGGTGTGCGACCATGCTCCCACATGGCAGCATATAAAATGGTTGGGTTATTCATGTCCATAGATAATTCAGCACAACCAGTTTTGTCATCTACAAATAAAACTTTATTCCAAGTTGTGCCACCATCCGTTGATTTGTAAATACCGCGATCACTTGAACTACTATACAAGGAACCTTGTGCAGCTACAAAAACAATATTTGGATTTTTAGGATCAACAACAACCCGTGCAATATGATGGGTTGCATCTAATCCAATTTTTTTCCAAGTTTTTCCTGCATCTGTACTTTTATACATGCCATCACCATGATGTGTCATTACGCCTCTTACTGCGTGTTCTCCCATTCCCACATAAACTACATTTGGATCGCTTTCTGCAACTGCAATACCACCCACGGTGGCTGTTTTAAAAAATCCATCAGAAATATTATTCCAACTAAGTCCCATATCCTCTGTTTTCCATAGCCCACCCCCAGTAGTACCCATATAATAAACCATGGGATTACTAGCCACACCTACTGCGATATTGGATCTGCCACCTCTAAAAGGCCCAATGCTTCTCCATTTTACTTGTTTAAATGTTTTATTCAATTCAGTCGTATCTGCATTGCTTTGTGCATTCGCAAAAGTTGCGAATAATAATAAAAACAAACAGCGGATGAATAATTTTATCATAATATTTCTATTTTTAAATGTTATATTTTTTTACATTACTAATTCTAAGCTATTTAGTAAATTTTTTATGCAAAAACACGCAATAAAGTTCCTGTTAAAGTTGTTTGGTATTTTTTTAATGCTGTAGTTGCGGGCCCAGTGGTAACTGCGCCAGTGGTCGTAAATACAGATCCATGTGCAGCACAATAAAAACGATTGTTGTTTGCCTGATACGTGATGCTTGCTTGTTGGTGCGTACATATCGCACTTACCGCAATTATTTCACTTGTCGATGTTTTAACGACAATAACGTTCGTTGTCGGCTCCACATAAAATCCACCATTTGTTTTTAAAGCATCATAGGGCGTTTTACTAATATCGATTGTAAAATCAACAGGCGTTGAATTATTATTGCCGTTATTATTTGATGTTGTTCCCTCTGATTTTGAACAACCTTGCGTACAGCCAAAAATTAAAATTGCAGCCCCGCTTAATCCAACTTGTTCAATAAAATCTTTTCTTTCCATATATTATAAGTTTATAATGCATCCTTATGGTGTTTCCTACGCTTAAATTTAAGCTATAAATGAACGCAATGAATACTTTGTGGAATTTTGTTATTTTTTAATAGGTGCAAAATCAAACGGCAATAAATATCCAATTTTTTCAGACCACCCCCAATATCCTGATAACAATAAACTGGTGGGTTCGTAATAAGTGCCATTTGCGTATACCAAAAGTGGCTGTTTATTTATCAAGGTGATTTCAGACACGATACCTTGACTATTTGAACTGTAATTTCTACTATAATAAACAGGTGCTATTTTTTTGGTGTAAGTTACTTGTAGAAAATTTCTGAAAAACAAGGCTGCGGTATTTTCGTTTTCGCCATAGGCAACGCTATCCGCACTTAATAAACCACTGGTGAATTCAAAGCTTACTTTATGTGAATTATCATATTTTGTACTGCCATCAATTATAATGGGTTTGCCACCGATATTAATGGTTTTAATCATCTGCCGAATTTCAAAATTATTTTCACGCAATTTATTGGTATAAAGGCTTCGCATAAAATGCATCACGGATCCTTCATAAATCTCCATTCTTTTTTTCAATACTTTTTTAGATGTACTATTTTTTAAATCTTCAAACAAGGGGTATCCTTGAAAAAATATGAGCCCATTAATAAAGTCATATCTAAATTCACTTAAATCATAGTGCAATAAATAGCCTAATTTTTTATTTTCAACCAAGATGGTTTCATTGGCAAAGGCAATCAATACACTGTCTAATTTTTTAAATTGAAAATGAATTACTTCAGGATTTAAAATTTTACAATCCGCACTTAGCGGGTAGCTTCCAATAAACTGATTTAAAAAATGTTTACCCCAAACCTTCCAACCGTCTTTAATATAGGTTCTTAATACTACTTCTGGTAAATCATTTGATTTTGCAGATAATGCAACATTTAAAAACCCCACCGGTTGACTTGTATTTACCGGCACCATTTTAATGGTATAGCCCATAATCGAAAACACCAATTCGAATTGACCCTGTGATCTTGTAGTAAGTGTAAAATTACCGTCCGCATCGCTCCTGGTCCCATTGGAGGAGTTACTTATATATACACTCACATTATCAATAGGTGCATTGGTTTCCTTATCAACCACCCTTCCTTTAATGGTCGTTTGTGCATATAACGGGAATGCAACAATTAATAGAACATATAAAATAAAATACCTCAATGTTTACGTATTGTATCAATTAAAGTTAATGAAATCCTTTTTTTTAAAATTACTCGTTTTTCAAGCAATATTTACATAGTATTCTTTAAAATTTGATTAATTTTCAATTCCTAATTTATCAATAGTTATTATATGCGTAAAGTATTTTTTATCGGATGTTTAAGTATGGTTTCTTTTATTGGTTTCGCACAAAAAAAACCAGCCAAAGTGGTAAAAAAAGTAATTGCTAAAACCACAACTAAAGCAATAGAACCAATCGCTCCAATCCAACCACCCTTAAAACTATGGTATGATGCACCTGCGCAATATTTTGAAGAATCTTTGGTATTAGGAAATGGGCAACAAGGTGCAACTGTTTTTGGTGGCATTTCGACTGATAAAATATATTTAAATGACTTAACACTTTGGTCGGGTGAGCCAGTGAATGCAAACATGAGCCCCAATGCCTATAAAAATTTACCAGCAGTGCGTGAAGCGCTAGCTGAAAAAAATTATAAAAAAGCCCAGTCACTTGTAAAAAAACTACAGGGTAAATTTTCTGAATCCTATGCACCCCTAGGTACATTATTATTGGAATTTAATGATGATCCTTTTATCAGCGATTATTATCGAGAGCTTGATATTGATCAAGCAATTGCAAAAGTAAAAACCGAATCAAATACCAATACCATTGAAAGAGAATACTTGGTTTCAAATCCTGATAAAGTTTTTGTAATTCATTTAAAAAGTAAAAAACCAGGCGCACTTGGATTTACAGTTCGTTTCGAATCTTTATTATTCCATACGACCACTGCTTCAAACAATTTGCTACAAGCCAATGGGGTTGCACCTGTGAAGGCAGAACCGAACTATGTTGAAAAAAAGCGCAACGCAATAATTTTTGATAAAAAAAGAGGTACACGCTTTACAACGAACATTCAAATTAAAACCAATTCCGGAAATATTACAAACACGGATTCAAGTTTAAGCTTAGCAAATGCGACTGAGGCGACCATTTATATTTCAATCGCGACCAGTTTTAATGGTTATGACAAAGATCCAGCGAAACAAGGATTAAATCAAACTGCCATTGCGCAAACACAATTAACCAAAGCATTGAATTTGGGATGGGATGAAATTAAAAAAAGACATGTTAAGGATTATCAAACTTATTTCAATCGCGTTGCTTTAAAATTAGAAGGGGATCCATCTCCCAATTTGCCGACGAATGAGCGTTTAAAAAGATATGCGAAAGGGGAATCAGATCCCTATTTGGAAACCTTATATTTTCAATTTGGACGCTATTTGTTAATTAGTAGTTCACGTACGCCTGCGGTACCTGCGAACTTACAAGGAATTTGGAATCACTACTTACAACCACCATGGTCTAGTAATTATACCATGAATATAAATGCAGAGGAAAATTATTGGTTGGCTGAAAACACCAATTTGACCGAAATGCACCAACCTTTTTTGCAGTTCTTAAATAACTTGTCAACCACTGGAAAAATTACAGCTAAAACATTTTATAATATGCCGGGTTGGGTGTCACATCACAACTCGGATATCTGGGCGATGTCAAATCCGGTAGGAAATTTTGGAGAAGGTGATCCGAGCTGGGCAAACTGGCCCATGGGCGGTACTTGGGCTTCTGCACATTTATGGGAACATTATTTATTTACACAGGATGCGCAGTTTTTAAAACAAAAGGCATATCCAATTATGCGTGGCGCTGCTGAGTTTTGTTTGGCTTGGTTAATCAAGGATTCTGTTGGCCAATTAATTACTTCACCTTCCACTTCACCAGAAAATGGTTTTATCACGTTTACGGGTGTTAAGGGGAACACTTTATTCGGAGGAACGGCCGATTTAGCGATGATCAGAGAATTATTTTTAGATGTGCTTGCTGCACAAAAAATATTAAAAAATGATTCTGTGTTTGCTTCAAATATTAATGCTGCACTAAATAATTTACATCCTTACCAAGTGGGTAAAGCGGGTAATTTACAAGAATGGTATTATGATTGGGCGGATTCCGAACCGAAGCATCGTCATCAAAGTCACTTGTATGGTTTATATCCAGGTACACATGTAACGCTTGAAAAAACACCTTTAATTGCAAATGCTGCTAAAAAAACATTAGAAATAAAAGGAGATGAAACTACAGGCTGGTCAAAAGGATGGCGTATTAATTTATGGGCAAGATTAAAAGATGGTGAGCATGCATATAAAATGTATCGTGAGCTATTAAAATTTGTACCTCCAGATGAAACCAAGGAAAATTATACAAAAATGGGCGGCACCTATCCTAACTTATTAGATGCGCATCCGCCCTTTCAAATTGATGGAAATTTTGGTGGTGCTGCGGCAGTTGCTGAAATGTTAGTACAATCCAATGCGGAATATATTGAATTGCTTCCTGCGATACCTAAAGCTTGGCAATCAGGTACAGTAAAGGGTTTGAAGGCGAGGGGAAATTATGAAATTGATATGACTTGGCGTAAAGGGCAAGTAACTAATTTGAAAATAAAATCAAATACAAGCGCAACGGCTACTGTTTTAATGAATGGCAAAATGGAAACGGTTAAAACAGTAAAACAATAATGAAAATAAATTTATCTTTAAAAGCGAGCGTATTAATTTTTTTATTAATTCAATCCTCACTGGTTTTATTTGCACAGAATAAACCTTTTGAATCGGAGATAAAAGCATTTGCCAAATCGGATAGTATCGTTGCGCCATTACAAGGTAAAATTGTTTTTGTGGGAAGTTCTTCATTTGCAAAGTGGAAAGATATCAATCAATATTTTCCTGGATATCCAATTATTAATCGGGGTTTTGGTGGATCCAATTTACTAGATGTGATTTTATATGTCAATGAAACAATTACGAAATATAATCCAAAGCAAGTAGTTATTTACTGTGGTGAAAATGATTTGGCAAGTAGCGATACTGTTTCACCTGAAATCGTATTGGATAGGTTCTCGGTATTATTTAATTTAATCCGAAAACAATTAGGTAATAAATCCAACATCACATTTATATCAATTAAGCCAAGTGTCTCCAGATGGCGTTTAGAAAATAAAATTATAGAAGCAAACACACTTATTGCCAATTTTATTGCAAAACAAACAAATGCTAATTATATCAATATACATAACGCCATGCTGCTAGGGGATGGCAGTGTTATGAAGGATATTTTTATCGCAGATAATTTGCACATGAATGCCAAAGGCTATGCTATTTGGCAAAAAATCATATTCCCATCACTTTTGGTTAAATAACTAGCATTGAATTTCGTATATTTATAGCATTAATATAAATGCTATGAAAAAATTTATCGCTCTAAGTCTGGTGTTATTATCTACAGCAGCGCAATCTCAAAAACAATACACGCTTACAGGGGATGTAAGTAAAGTAAAGGAAACGGTTTCCAAAGTATACTTATCCTATTATTATAATGGTATTTCAACGCAGGATAGCGCAATGGTTACCGATGGTAAATTTGTATTCAAAGGAACGGTTGCTGAGCCTATATTAGGAAATTTGCGCGCCTCCTACAAAGTAGATACATCCGTTAAAACAAAACGCATGATATCTTATAAGAAAGATGTTACGGCTATTTATCTTGAAAATTCAGCAATTCAGTTAACAAGTGTTGATTCATTTGCAAATGTAACTATCAAAGGATCAAAGGCGCATTTGGAATACAATAAATTAAAAGCTTTTACTAAGCCGGTATCTGATAAGATGGAGGCTTTAAGTGCCACTTATAACGAACTATATAAAAAGAAGGATGAGGCTGGCATGAAAAAATTAGATGAAGAATATGACAAAGTAGATGCAGAGATGAAGGCAAAACAAAAAGAATATGTTTTAACGAACTTAAATTCTCCAATAGTCATGTATGCGTTTGGAAATTTTGCTGGTTATAGTATCAAAGCAGATGAAGTTGAACCCTTATTTTTAAAAATACCTTTGGCTGTAAGAAATTCAACGAAAGGAAAAGAAATGGCGGACAAAATAGCAATTGCTAAAAAAACAGCCATTGGCAAACCGGCAATACAGTTTACACAAAATGACACAGCTGGTATTCCTGTAACACTTGCTTCATTTAAAGGTAAATATGTATTAGTTGATTTTTGGGCAAGCTGGTGTGGCCCTTGCAGACAAGAAAATCCAAATGTAGTTGCAGCATTTAATAAGTACAGCCCGAAAGGCTTCACAGTACTAGGTGTATCATTAGATCAACCTACTGGAAAAGAAAGATGGATGGAAGCAATACATAAAGACAATTTAACTTGGACACAAGTGTCTGATTTAAAATATTGGAAGAACGAAGTGGCTGTAATGTATGGGGTAAATGCAATTCCGCAAAATTATTTAATTGATGCGCAAGGGATAATTATAGGTAAAGATTTAAGAGGCGATGCATTAAATGCAAAATTGGCTGAATTATTTAAATAAAAAAATCGGAGTCGTTAACACAGTTTTCAAATCAATGAATGTGTTAACGACTCCGATTTTTTAATTTAACCAATCGTATTTTTTTGCATTCAAAGCATCTGGTGCCCAGCTTTCAAAAAATTCAAATACTTTTTCTTTACTGTAGTTTTTATCTTTTTCTAAATAGCTACTATTTTGTGTATGTAATCTTTTGCCTTTTGCATCTAATATTACAAATACAGGAAAACCAAATCTTGCAGGGTATTCATATTTTTCCTGAATGCTTTTGTTTTTATTTTCTTTTGAATAGTTAACATGAACTACTACGTAATTTGCTTTCATAATGGAGTCGATTTTTTTATCACTGGTAGTAAACGCATTAAATCGCGCGCACCAAATACACCAATTGCCCCCCATTTGTAAAAAAATATGTTTCCCCTCCTTTGCTGCTATTTTTTCAGCCGCGTTAATCGCAGAATCCACATTTTCATAAGGGTTATATAGATTAAATGTTTTCATATCTGGTTCTATATACTTTGTTTCAGTTGGTTTTGCAGGTTCTAACTTAATTAGTGGAGTAGTTTGTTGTGCTTTTAATTCACACAAACTAAAAATGGCAATAACCAATAGTATCTTTTTCATAATCTATATATTTAATGTGTAAGTTAACAAATTTCAGGAATCAGTAATAACGCATTAATAGGTTATTCCTTTGTTCCTGTAAAAAAGAGTGAATAATTCGCATTTACAGCGTAAAAATTTTAAATTGCCCCAACGATTTGCATCCGATTTGTTGCAAACCCTATCAAACATTTATAAAATTATAGACATGCGTAAAATTATTATCTTATTTAGTTTTATTATTTGCACACATATATATGCACAATCACAAAATGTGCCGACACCAAAATCGCATTTTGGTTTCAGTATTGGTGACAATTATCATTTGGCCACTTTTACACAAACGGAAGCGTATTTAAAAAAAATAGCCGCAGCTTCAAAAAAAGTAAAATTGCAAGTGATTGGAAAAACTGAAGAGGGCCGCAATCAATACATGGTTATTGTTTCTGATCCTGCTAACTTAGCACATTTAGAAAAATACAAATCTATAGCACAAAAATTAGCGCGCGCGGAAGATGTATCACCAGAGGAAGCTAAAAAATTATCTAATGAAGGAAAGGCGGTAGTGTGGATTGATGGCGGATTACACGCTACGGAAGTAGTGGGTATTCATCAGTGGATTGAAACCCTGTATCAAATTATTACAAGAACAGATGAAGAAACCAATCGTATTTTAAAATCAACTATAATTTTATTTGTACACGCAAATCCCGATGGACAAGAACTAGTTTCCAATTGGTATATGCGCAATAGTGATACCTTAAAAAGAACAACTTCTGGTTTGCCAACACTCTATCAAAAATATATTGGCCATGATAATAATCGTGATTTTTTCATGACTAACATGAGCGAATCTAGAAACATGAGTGTGCAACAATATATAGAATGGATGCCACAAATTTTATACAATCATCATCAGACTGGTCCTCCAGGTACAGTGGTTGCAGGGCCCCCATACCGTGATCCATTTAATCATGTGTATGATCCTTTATTAATGACGGGTATTGACGCATTAGGCGCTGCAATGAGTAGTCGCTTAAACGCTGAAAGTAAACCTGGATATACGATGAAAGGCGGTTCCGTGTATTCAACCTGGTGGAATGGCGGATTGCGAACCACCGCATACTATCACAATATTATTGGTTTATTAACTGAAATTATTGGAAATCCCACACCTTCCAATATTCCAGTGGTTCCGCAAAAATTAATACCCAATAGTGGATTACCTTATCCTATTCTTCCGCAGAAATGGTATTTCAAAAATTCAATAGATTATTCTATTTCATTGAACTATGCAGTATTAAATTATGCTGCTCGTTATAAAGATGAATTGCTTTATAATATTTATACCATGGGGCGTCATAGTATTGAAGCAGGTAGCAAGGATAATTGGACGCTTTATCCCAAAAAATCTGATGCACTGACAGAATTATTAAAAACAGAAAAAGTAACAGGCAAACTTGATTCCTTTCAATTAACTGTATTTAATAAAGTGTATAAAAATCCAGTAACGCGTGATCCTCGCGGATATATCATTCCAATTAATCAATCTACTACAGCTATTCAATTTGTAAATATTTTAATTAAAAGTGGTATTAAAGTTCATCGTGCAAGTGCAGATTTTACAGTGGGCACAAAAAAATATTTAGCGGGCGCTTATATTGTAAAAACAAATCAAGCATTTCGACCACATGTGTTAGATATGTTTGAACCACAGGATCATCCCAATGATTTTTTATATCCAGGAGGCCCGCCTGTGCGTCCGTATGATGCCGCTGGTTGGACGCCTGCGTTTACCATGGGCATTGATTTTGATAGAATATTAGATGATTTTACAGGACCCTTTGAAGCATTGGCTTATGGCGCTATTCAAAAACCTGTAGGTAAAATAATTAACAGTCAATATAATAGTTATGGCTATATATTTTCTACCAATGACAATGCATCTTATATTGCTGTAAACGAATTATTAAATGCAGGAGAAAGTGTTTATAAAAATAAGGAGCACTATTTTGTTAAGCATTCTGACAAAATAAATAATTCAATTACAAAATTAAGCACAGATTATGGCATTGTGTTTACAAGTATTACAACGCCACTATCAGATACTTTAAAAAAAATACAACCTATTCGTATTGGACTTTGGGATAAGTACGGCGGTTCTATGTCGTCGGGATGGGTGCGATGGATTTTTGAACAATATCATTTTCCCTTTAAACTTATTTATGCCAAGGAAATTGATTCTGTAAATTTAAATGCCAACTATGATGTTTTGGTTTTTGTAGAAGGTGCGATACCTGCATTAAAAAATGAAGGTTCATTTTCTTTTGAAGAAAGAGAACCAAAGTTAGAAGACGTTCCAAAAGAATTTCAACATATGCTTGGAAATATCTCTGTAAATAAATCTATACCGGCACTAAATAAATTTTTACAAAATGGCGGAAAAATTGTGACCATCGGATCAAGTGCGAATTTAGCATATCATGTAAATGCACCTGTTCGAAATGCGTTGGTTGAAATGGTAGCAGGAAAAGAAAAAGCATTGCCTGGTGAAAAATTTTATATCCCTGGTAGTGTAATGCAAGTAACACTCGATAATAATAATGAATCCAATTGGGGGATGAATGCAACCGCAGATGTATATTTTAATGCAAGTCCTGTTTTTAAATTATTACCTGATGCAATTGCACAAAAGCAAATCACACCTTTGGCATGGTATGCTACTGCGAGCACCTTAAGAAGCGGTTGGGCATTTGGCCAAGCCTATTTACAGGATGGCGTAGCCGCCTTCGAAACTAATGTTGGTAAGGGAAAATTGACCGTTTTTGGTCCAGAAATTACTTTTAGGGCCCAAACCCATGGAAATTTCAAATTATTATTTAATCAATTGTATAAATAGAAATAGTTCTACCTACAACGTATAATTAAAGCTAAATACATGTAATTCATTGATTTACAGGTATTTTTATGCATAATTTTTGACCTACTGGTATAACAATGTATGAATTACACGAATTGATTGCGCTAATTCAGAGATTTTGCCCTAGTTGACTAGCTTACACGTATTAATATATAAGAAAATAGACATAATTTTAGGCTTAAATTATAGCCAAATGCTATATTTTTTTAACAAAAGTTTACAATTTATGCAAAACAAAGGATTATGCACTTTACTTCTGTTGCTCTTTTTAGGAGTGTCAGTAGCAAATGCACAACAAAAATCAGTGTCTGGTAAGGTTATCAACTCAGATAACACCCCATTGTCAAATGTGTCGGTTGTTATTAAAGGAACGAAAACAGCTACAACCACAGATAATAATGGTGGCTATTCAATCAGCGTTGCCTCAAACCAATCATTAAGTTTCAGCTTAGTTGGTTATGATACAAAAGATGTGAGAGTTGGAAATTCAACTACGATCAATGTAAAATTATCGGCAGTGGATAACACTTTAGAAGATGTAGTTGTTACTGCGATGGATATTCGTCGTAATCCAAAAGAGTTAGGATATTCAGTTCAAAAACTGAAGGGCCAGGACTTAGCGGAAACCCAACGTAATAACTTAGTCAATAGTTTACAAGGTCGTATTGCGGGTTTAACGATTAATCCAACATCTGGTTTGGCTGGTGCTAGTTCTCAAATTGTATTAAGAGGTTTTAATTCATTAGCATTAGACAACTCCCCATTATTTATTGTAGATGGTATCATTATTGATAACCAATCTGTACAAGAAAATAATAGAAACACGGGTTATGCCGTTAAGCCATCTGCGGCGAACGTGAGTACTGAAAACAGATCAAACGATTATACAAATCGTATTGCAGATATTAACCCAAATGATGTTGAATCAGTAACTGTATTGAAAGGACCAGAAGCAACTGCTTTATATGGTAGTCAAGCAAGTTCTGGTGCGATTGTTATAACCACTAAAAAAGGAAACAGTGTTGATGGTAAAATTAAAGTGAGTTATGACAATAGTTTTAGAACTTCTATTTATACAAGATATCCAAAAGTGATGACCGATTATGATGCTGGTACAAATGGTATCCCAAGTGATGTGTTTACTTACTTTGGAATGAAGTTTACACCAGATGTTCCTAAGTATGGCAACCTAAGAGCATTCTTCCAACCAAGTAGTTCAATCACGCACAATATCTCATTAGAGCAAGGAACTGCAAAAAATTCAGTTAGATTATCTGGATCTTTTTTGGATGAAAATTCACCAGTGCCCAATAATAATTATAAAAAATATAATTTAAGAGTAGTTACCAATCATAAAATTGGTAAAACATTAGAAATCTCTCCAAGCTTTAGCATTATCAAAAGTGGCAATGACAAACCTTTAAGAGGGGTAAGTGGTTACCTAATGAGTTTGATGGCTTGGCCGGAAGATGACAATGCAAAAAATTGGATCACTGCCGATGGTTTGAAAAAACCTTTGTTTGCGAGCAACCCGAATGGAGAATTAGATAATCCTTACTTCAACGTTAATAAAAACAGAAGTAGAGATGAACTAACGCGTAGCATTGCTACTATTGCTGTTAACTATAATCCTACTAAATGGTTATCAATTTCAGGTAGAATGGGTTATGATACTTATTCTCAAGATGGTTATACGAAATGGGATTCTGCTTCCTACTTTTTAAGCAGGGCACAAAAAGGTGCACAAGAAAACTACTATCGTAAATACTATGGCTATAATCATACGGTTACAGCAACTGCCAAAAAGAGTTTTGGTAAAATTAATACCCGGTTAATGATTGGTAACATGTGGCAGGATTATGAAACACAAACTATGGCTATTTTTGGTAATGACATTGCTGATGCAAATGGAACAGATAGTACAAACACAAATCCTGTAACAAGAATTAGAAATAGTAATGCGACTCGTTTTGGTTTACCAAACTATAACATCAGTCGTCAAGCTGCTTATTTTGGTGAATTTTCTATTAATTATGATACTAAGATTTTCTTAACTTATTCTCACCGTTTTGAGGAATCTTCAATTTTCCCTGTTGCAAGTCGTGCATATGATTATCCTGCAGGAAGTGTGAGTGTAATTATGTCAGACATCTTCCCAGCAGTTAAATCAAAACTGAACTATTGGAAATTAAGAGGATCATTAGCGAGTACAGCTCGTTCAAGTGCGCCTTATGCAAACCAAGCAATTTTGAATTTTAATACTGGTAATGGTGGTGGTTACTATTACGACTTTACGAATGCGAACCCTTATTTAACCCCAGAGCGTCAAAAAACATTTGAAATTGGTTCTGAATTTAAATTTAAAGGGAATCGTTTAAGTGCTGAAATTACTTATTACAAAACGGTGAATACGGACTTAATCGCAGAGAACTTCAGAGCAAGTTATGCCACTGGTTATGTATTAAATACATTAAATGTGGGAGCGAATGAAAATACGGGTATTGAAATGGTACTTGATTATTTAGTAGTCAATAAAAAAGACTTCACTTGGAACACGCGTTTCAACTTTAATAGAATGCGAAACGTAGTTACACAATTACCTTTCAATGTTCCTGAGTTTTATATTTCTGATACCTGGGTTTATGCAAATGCTCGTGGTGGTTTAACTCAAGGAGGACCAACTACAACAATTACATCTTATGGATATGCGCGTAATAATGCAGGTCAAGTTTTGATTGATCCTGCAACTGGTATCCCCGTATTGGATAATAATTTTAGAGTAAGAGGTGATCGTAATCCTAACTTTAGTTTAGGTTGGTTAAATAACATTACTTATAAGGATTTAAGAATATCATTTTTATGGGATTTAAAAGTTGGTGGCGATGTGTTTAATGCCACTGAAATGTATTTAACAAGAATTGGAAAAAGCGAAAGAACTTCAGACAGATTAACGCCAAGGGTGGTAACAGGTATATTAAAAGATGGTTTAGAGAATTCTGCATATCCTACTACTAATAGTATTGCGATTGTTCCTTACTATCAACAAACCTATTACACGACAATGCCTGAAGAAGAGTTTATTCAAAAAAATGTGAATGCTTTTAGATTAAGAGATTTATCTTTTAATTATAATATTAAAAAATTCATGACGGAAGGTATTGCTAAGTACACTAAAACCTTCTCCGTGTTTTTAACCATTAATGATTTAATTCTTATCACCAACTATAAAGGAGCTGATCCTGCTGTAGGTGCAAATTCAGCGGGAAGTCGCGGAGTTAGTGCCTTTGGATTTGATTATGCAAATATGGGCGCTCCTGTAAGTTTTAACATGGGAATTAGAACCACTTTTTAATCTTTAATATTAAAAAATATGAAATATAATATAAAATATCTATTAGTAATAAGTGCCTTGATCATCATGGGCGTTTCTTGTTCTAAAAAAATCGACGAAGCATATGCAAACCCTAACTATGATGTTAAGGTTGCACCTGAAGGATTACTTCCTCAAATCATTTCATCCATGGCAGGTAACTATGGCGCACATGGTCCAATGAATGACATTCGTTACATTGGCGCTTATGTACAAAACTTTGCCTACTATTCTACTTTAAGCAATTTTGATCGTATGGGTTATACCAACACGGATGTTGCACAATCTTTTTGGCGCTCACACTATTATGATATTGGGCAAAACAATGTCAAAATGATTGCATGGGCTATTGAAAACAAACAATGGGATTATGCAGGTGTAGGTAAAGCCATTTTTGCATGGAGCTGGTTAAACTTAACCACCTATCATGGTGAGGTTGTATTAAAAGAAGCATTTAATACAGATCAAATTACCTTCCAATATGATAAGCAAGAAGATGTTTATACTGAAGTAAGAAAATTAAGCCATGAAGCTTTAACTTATTTAAATAAAACTGGCGATAACGCAAGTCAAGCGAGTTTAGCAAAAGGGGATGCCTTCTTTTACAAAGGAGATGTAAGCAAATGGAAAAAATTTGTATATGGGGTATTAGCAAGATCTTTTAATCACTTGACAAATAAAGCAGATTATAAAGCCGACTCGGTTTTGTTTTACACTAATTTGGCGATGAAAGAAAGTACGGATGATGGCTTGGTTAAGTTCACAGCTTCCTTAGTAAGTGCTACTAACAATATGTTTGGTCCATTTAGAGCAAACTTAGGTGGCGCAACAACAGCTTCTCCAACAGCAATCAGACAAGGTGCTTTTATTGCTAACTTAATGAGTGGTGCAAATAGCGCTTTCCCAGGTGTTGCTGATCCAAGAGCAATTTATTTATTACGTTTAAATGCAAACAATACATTTAAAGGAATTGAACCAAATAAAGGTCAAGCGGTGTTACCTGCAAATGACCGTCCTGAAAATTTTTGGGGTGTACCTCAAATTTCAGCTAGTAATACGGCTCCAGCAAATGACTTAAACTGTCGTTTTATTTTCCGCAACGATGCCCCTTTCCCTGTAATGACAGCAACTGAAATTTCATTTATGCGTGCAGAAGCTGCTTATTTAAAAGGAGACAAAGCAACAGCGTTGGTTGCTTATAAAGATGGTATTGCAAAACACTTTGATTTATTAATGAATTATTATAATACGAATGTACCTGCAGCTAGTTTATTAACAGCTACTATTAAAGCTGATTTTTTAGCGAATCCATTAGTAGTTCCAACTAATGCAGCTAATTTAACATTGTCCATGATTATGTTACAAAAATATATTGCCATGTTTGGCTATGGTACTTTTGAAACCTGGACTGATATGCGTCGTTACCATTATGTTGATTTGGATAAAACAACTGGAAAACAAGTATTTACTGACTTTGTCGTACCTACAGGCGCTGGCTTGTTTGAAGATAATGGCGGTAAATTAGTTTACAGAATGCGTCCAAGATTCAACTCTGAATATGTATGGAATATAAATGAATTAGCTAGAATTGGCGCTACGCAAATAGATTATCACACGAAAGAACAGTGGTTTTCTCAAAAATAATAAATTCTAATAAAAAATAAATTATGAAAAAATCATTACAACATATAATTTTTGGCGCCTTAGTCTTTGTCGTTGGATTGGCGGCTTGTAATAAAGATACTACCTACATAGCCGACCCTGTTTCGTCACGCTCAGATGCATTCATCAAATTTTTGCATGTATCTCCTTCACTAGCTACCATTACCGGACAAGCCGATAACGTAACTTTGTTATACTTAGATGCGAAATCAAATACCTATAGCAAAATTACGGGTACACCGTTGGTATATGAAAAATATTTTCCAACTACCACTAATGCGTATGCAACGATTCCTACAGGCCTACAAACTATAAAATTTAGTTTGGCAGCAGTGAATCAAAAAGATTCAATGGAATTATTTTTGAAGAAAGTACAAATAGATGCTGGTAAGTATTACAGTTTCATTATTACTGACTCCATTAAATCAGAAACAAATAGTAAAGCAATGTTTTTACAAGATGATTTATTGACATTGGGTTCAACGCAAATAGGTATGCGATTTGTTCATGCTATTTGGAATGATACAGCAGCAAAAAATGTTGATATATTTTCAGTAAGAAATAATGCTAACATTTTTTCTGGACGTATTGCAGGAACAGCTTCTACATTCACGCCGTTAAATTATTTCACAACAAGTGATACTTTAATCGTTAGACGTGCTGGTACTACCTTTGCTTTAGCAACATTAAATAGTGCTAATTTCACGCCTGGTCGTAACTACACTTTAGTGTATAAAGGAAATGGCGCTGTGACTACAACTACAGCTAAGCCACGTTCTTTGTTTATCTATGGTCACTAGGATAAAATAAATTTTTTATAAAATAACCCTCGCGAATTCGCGAGGGTTATTTTTTTATACTACTTTTAAGAATAAAATTTAGCTTAACAATAAAATACAAGTATATATGAATTTTAAAACAGCTGTTAATAGTGGACTTTTCATATTACTGACATTTTGTTTGTCGTCCGTATCCTTTGCACAAACCTCCATTTTAAAATGGAAAGAGGTAACAAGCCAGTTTGGCCCATTGCCAACTTCAGTAAAAGTTTTTGAATCAGAAAATACCTATCAAGACAGTGCATTTAAAGGGTTTTATGTTGAAATTGATACCAAGGATAAAAATTTACACTTAGATACAGACACCACTTTATTTAGACGCTTAACGCCGCAAGAATTTTATACTAAATTAGAACAGCCCATAGTGGTTGTGAATTCCTCCTTTTTTGAATTTAAAAGAAATACCAACGTAAATATTGTCGTGAAAAATGGGCTACCTGTTAGTTATAATATTCATGATATTCCAGGTAAGGGAAAGGACACACTTACCTATACGCATGTGTTGGGTGCTGCCTTGGGGATGGATAAAAAGGGCAGTATGGATATCGCGTATACTTTCACAGATTCGGCTAGCAAAACTATCATGTACCAGCAATTACCTATGAATGCATTTAAGGATTCAAATGCCAAATTACTAGGGACGGATCCGAACTTAACAAATTTGAGTGTTTGGAAAGTAAAATGGGCAAACGGCGGCGGCCCGGTTTTAATGAGATCAGGGCGTATTAATATTTCAAATAATGAGGAAAGAAAATTTGCAGGCAAAGCTATCAATGACTATCATCCTCGAACAGCCATGGGTTATACTATGGAGGGAAAATTAATCATTATGGCAATTCAAGGCCGAATGAAAGGAATTGCTGCTGGCGCAACACTGAATCAAATGGCTGCCTTTTTTGAACAATTAGATTGCTACGAAGCAATCAATTTAGATGGGGGCGGAAGTTCTTGCTTATTGGTGAATGGCAAAGAAACCATCAAGCCATCTGATCCTACAGGACAAAGACCAGTACCTGCTATCTTTTATGTGAAATAAAATTATGGTTTCGATTTCGGGACCAATAATAAATTTTTTTGTAAGGTTTGCTTTAAATGTCTTTTTACGACATCGCCCATTGTCTTCGCTTTATTATATGTTGAGGGCTCTTTAAAATGCGCGGTTAATTCTTTTTTTAATTGCTCAATTTTTTCAGGCTGTGAAATTTTATCCTTACTCATAATATCAAACAACTCTTTTACTTGATATTTAGCAAGCACCAATCTAAAAGTCATCATGGTTCTTTCCTCGGCTTGGTATTGTGCAATTGACTTTGTATCTAAATTATTAATCACCAAATCAACAAAGGCAATGTTTTCTTTATAAAATTGCGGTAAGTATAAATTTTTTCGACCCTCATAGGATTGTTGATCAAAATCAATGGCTCTTATGCGGTATTGAAAGTCCTCAATGTCAGGTATAATATTTACTACATAGTTATAGGAACGCATATCCCCTAATAGTTGCACAAAGCAGCGTTCATTAAATTTTACAAACTCTTTGGCTAATCTAATTACATTGGTATTGGGATCCTGTAAATGATCCGTGATAAAAATATCTCCAGGAATACCTGGAATATGCTCTTCAATTAAGGTTTCATCATGCGTGAAATAAGTAATTCTGTTGGGGGATAATAAATGTTCAAGCTCCAAGCCATAAACCCTGCTTGCATCTGCTTGTTTAATATAATAATGATCGTAGTTATCATTGAGCTTATTAATAATTCTTATTCTAAATGGTTGGCTATTCCCAAAATAACAAAAATCAATTCTTGACACATCTAAATGATCAAGGTAACTTATATCCCCTTCTGTTTTTAAAATGGCATAAATACGAACCAAGCTTACGCGCAAGTGTTCCCATTCCTTCATGTCGAAAGATAATTTTTCCCAACTGGTATCTTTTCCTTGTTTGTTTTTTAAAGGAACAGAGTACGTGTATCTTTGTAAATCCTTATAGCTTACTGGTAATTTTACCTCGCGCCCATAGCGCACTAAATAATTACGGAGTTGCGCATTGATAGGAAATATGGGCTTTTTTCTGGATGGCTTTTCGGGCTCGTTCGACTTAATAATATTTTTAAAAAAATTATTCATATTTGAATACTTACACGAACAAATTGTTTAATAATTATTTAATATTACGCCAATAAAGTCAATGCTATTAATTATACTACATATATATAATTAATGTTACCCATTAATTAATTATTAATTAAAGATAAGTTAATGTTGACAAAAGTGCGGCACAAAATTAAAGCACCATCTTTGCCCTTTCAAAATTACCAATAATTATAAAAATTTATAAAATGAAAAACATTTTCAAACAAGTGTTTTGTTTAATGATGGTTATTTTAATATCAATTATTAAAGTAGCCGCACAGGAAACAACCTCAGAAATTCAAGGAACGGTAACTGCCTCACAAAAAGTACTTTCAGGCGCTACAGTTACTGCATTACATACACCAAGTGGAACTTTGTATAAAACAACAAGCCGTGTGGATGGTCGATACAATTTACCAAACGTAAAAATTGGCGGTCCTTATAAGGTGTCTGTAACTTATGTTGGCTTTAAAACAATTTCTGAAGATGATATTACTTTAACAGTTGGTCAATCATTCAAACAAAACTTTAATTTATCTGAAGATGTTAAATCGCTAACCGATGTTGTTGTTAAAACTACAAATGATAAAAATTTTAATAGTAATAGAAATGGATCACAAGAACTTATTACTAGAACTCAATTGGATCGTTTACCAACGATCAATCGTTCAATTCAAGATTTTGTAAAATTAGAACCTACTGCAAATGGAATGAATATTGGCGGCAGAAGCAATCAATACAATAATATGACCATTGATGGCGCGAACTTTAATAACTCATTTGGTTTATCTTCATTATTGGGTGGTCAAACAAATGCACAACCTGTTTCTTTAGAAGCTATTGAGCAAATTCAAGTAAACGTATCTCCATATGATGTTAAATTGGGTGGTTTTGCAGGTGCAGGAATAAATACAATTACCAAAAGTGGTACCAATCAATTCAAGGGTTCAGTTTATCAGTTCACAAAAAATCAGGATAATCAGGGTTATAATGTAGGACCAACTACTTTAGCAAAAACACCCTTTACCTATTCAATTAAAGGGGTGACCGTTGCTGGGCCTATTGTAAAAAATAAAGTATTCTTTTTTGTAAGTGCAGAACAAGTAAGACAAGACGCACCAGCAACAACACTTTTAGCTTCTGACGCAAGTCACGCAGCTGGTGGTGTTTATTCTCAAGCAAATGCAGATACCTTGACTGCGTTAGCCAACTTCTTAAAGAGTAAATTTAGTTATGATCCAGGTGAGTTTCAAGGTTATTCATTCAAAACCTATTCAGATAAAATTACTGTTAAATTAGACTGGAACATCAATAGTAAAAACACATTCACTTTAAAGTATAATTACTTAAAATCTTTTGCTGATCAATTCGCATCTGGTTCTAGGCCAGGTGCTGGACAAGTTACAGGTGGCCAACCTGGTACCTATTCAATGCCATTTTATGGAAGTGGTTATGTTATTAATAACAACTTCAAAATTTTAATTGCCGAATTAAACACAAGATTTAATAATAAATTATCTAATAAATTACAAGTTGGATTCACTGCTTTAAGAGATTTTAGAAGTCCACATTCTAATAGTGAAACCTTCCCATTAGTAGATATTTTGAACAATAATAATATTTATACCACATTTGGATATGAACCATATACTTATAATAATAAATTAAATACAAATGTGTTTCAGTTTAATGACATCTTAACTTATTATAAGAATGCACATGAAATTACTATAGGCACACAAAATTCTTACAAGAAATACCAAAACGCTTTTGCACCAGGTTATCAAGGAGGCTATCAATTTAATAGCTTAACTGATTTTTACAATTCAGTTAACAGTGGTTTAGCGAATGCTAAGTCCTATTATTTACAATATTCAGCCTTGCCAGGAGGGGAGTTTCCATGGGCTTATGCGGGTTCAACAGAATTATCTCAATTCATTCAAGACAAATGGAGAGTGTCACCAGATTTCACTTTAACTTATGGTATAAGATTTGACGAAACCATCTACAAGCAAGCCATGACGGATAACCCTTATTTTAATGCTTTAACTTTTGCAAATGGTGCCACTTACAACATTGGAAAAGCACCATCAAATAATGTTTTAATTTCACCAAGATTAGGATTTAACTGGAATCCAAAAGGTGACAAAACTTTACAAGTAAGAGGTGGAACAGGTATTTTTGCAGGCCCTCCTCCTTTTGTTTGGATTTCCAACCAAGCTTCTAATAATGGTATTCAATTTGGATCATTTACAGTGGCTAGTAAAGTATTTAATACTAATCCAGATGCATATCGCCCAACAGCAGGGGCAGCCAACACATCATATAGTACAGCATTAGTAGCAAGTAATTTCAAATATCCAACTGCATGGAAGTCATCAATAGCGGTGGATAAGAAATTAGAAAATGGTTGGTTAGTAGGTGCTGAATTTAATTACACCCAAGATATTAACGCTGTTTACTATTCTAATATTAACTTAAACGAAAGCAATGCTTTTAATTTAGTAGGTGCAGATAGCAGAACACGTTATTTAACTTCAGTTGCGAATACGAATAAATATTACTATGGAACTACACTTGCTAATCCAAATATTGGTAATGCTATTTTAATGAGCAATACCAATCAAGGATACGTCAGTACATTTACCGTTAAAGCACAAAAAAACTCCGAAAATTTAAGCTATGGAATAGCATATACACGATCAATAGCTAAAAATACTGCTGAAGGTGGTTCTACTGCCTCTTCTTTATGGAGTGCAGGTGCCATCTCAACACAGGACCCTAATGCAGCAAACTTAGGATTAGCATCATATTATATGCCCAACAGAGTTATTGCTAATTTTTCTTACAGATTGAATGAAGGAAAATATTTAGCAACTACGATTGGCGCGATTTATGAATTATTGAATAATGGTACAGCTTCTTATGTTATTAATGGTGACTTAAATGGTGACGGAAATACAGGAAATGACTTAATGTTTATTCCAAAAAATGCAACTGATTTAAATTTAGTAAAAGTAGGATCTGGAGGATCAGGAACAGGAACAACAGGTGTAACTGATACCAGAACGCCTGCTCAAATTTGGGCGCAATTAGATGCATTTATTTCTAATTCCACTTATTTAAACCCAAGAAGAGGTTCGTATGCTCGCAGAAATGGGGTTGTATTACCTTATATAAGTAGAATGGATTTTAATATCACACAGGATTTTAAAATCAAAGCTGCTAATAATTATCACACCATTAAGCTTTCTGTTGACTTAATTAATTCTGGTAATCTTTTGATCAGAGATTGGGGTGTGGTTAAAATACCAACAGTTACCAATTTCTTGAAATATGAAGGATTAGGCGCGGATGGTAAAACACCAGCTTTCTCTTTCCCTTTCCAAACAGGCACCACACCATTTACACAACCATTCCAAAACTCAACAAGTATTGTTTCAAGATGGCAACTCCAAATTGGTGTAAAATATTTGTTTAACTAGAATTTAAGATATTCAAATTTAAAAAGGAAGCACAATTGTGCTTCCTTTTTTTTGATAAAGCCATTTAACAATTTATCCTAACTTCTTAATGCGCATATTTTTAAAACGCACCACATCCCCGTGCCCTAAAAATCCAATATGACCAGTGGTATTTTTTAAACCCGGGTGTTCGTTATTATCAATGGTACCATTTTTAGTCGCTTCTTTTAAATCCGCTTCTGTTATTACAGTGCCATTTAAGGTGACTTTAATTTTAGCGCCTTGTATCCTAATTTCTTCTTGGTTCCATTCACCAGTTGGTTTTAAAAATCCTCTTTTTGCAGGTACAATTCCATAAACTGATCCGTGGTATTGGTAATCTTTTAAATTTGCGTGAATAGGGTGCTCGCTGTCTATTACTTGTATTTCCATACCCACATAAGCTGCATCACCTTCTAAGGGTGCACGAATGCCAATGCCGTTATTAGCACCGGGCGTAAGTTGAAAATCAAATCGATAAATAAAATCACTGTATTCTTCTTTAGTATATAAATTTCCACCCCCTTTTGAACTCGGATTCACTTCAATGGCTCCATTTTTTAATAAGTAACCCGATAAATTTCCAATCCAACTATCCATGTTTGTACCATCAAATAATTGTACAAAATTTTCCTGCTTTTCTGTTTCGCTTAAACTAGTCGTAATATTTACATCCGTTGGTAATTCTCTTAAGTAGATATTTCGATAAGCTACATAAGTACCATGCGCTTGCAATTCAATTTGCTCCTTAGTGAAAAGCGGTAGTTTACGATCCCAATAATTTTCAAGTGGAATATTATCGGTCACCAAAATGCCATTTAAATAAACGGTTACTTTATCGCCTTTCATAATAATATGAAAAGTATTCCATTCCCCTATTTTGTTATCAGCCACCAGCAATGGCTTACTTATATTTTTTTGATTATTGTATAATCCGCCCGAACCAACTTGTGCACCTACTTCGCGACGGCTTGTATCCCAAATTTGTACTTGTGGGGTACCTCTTAAATAAATACCTGCATCTCCTTTTTCTGTTATTTTCCAATCCACATACATTTCCATATCACCGTATTGCTTATCCGTACATAAATTATCACCATGTCCTGTGAATACCAATAAGCCATCTTTGATGATCCAATCTTTTTGGATGGATTCATTTATTTTTTGTTGGGCAGTTGCTAATTCAGCTTCACTCATTTTTCCTCTAGCAATTGGATTGGAAACCAGTCCCTTCCATCCCGTTAAGTCCTTGCCATTAAACAAGGAAATAAAACCGTAATCATAAGGCATCTTTTTTAGGTGCGCGTTAAGCATAGGAACCAATAGGGCACTATCCTCTCCACTGATGAGTGGTAGGGCTTGCTCAAGTGCTTGTCGCACTATTGGCCCAGTAATTGTATGATTTGCTAAGGCTAATCTTGTAACAATTAATGCTGCTTCCTTTTGAATACCCGCTTCCGCTAAAAATTGGCTAACAAATACAAAGCCGCCGATACTTGGAATTTTAGCAGCTTGTATTAATATACTTTTCTTTTGAAAATCATTGCCATTCACTTTTACCTTATCCATTTGATCCTGGAGCTGTAATAATTGTTGCGCTGAGTTTTGTTGTACTTGTTTTGTTGCTGCCACTTTTATAATGGAGGGTAAGCTTTGTAATTTTGCAATTACTACAGATTCTGCACTTAATAAATTTATTTGTGCATTTATAAATGTGGTTGCATAATTAGTGCTTGCTTTTTTTAATTGTTTTTTAAGTAATTGAACTGCTTTTATTTTTTTCGCATTCTCCAATGAAACAATGTGAACATATGCGTTTAAGGCATAGGTGGCTTTTAATTTTAAGGAGTCGTCGTCCAACATTTTAAAAAGTACTTTCCACTCTGCACTTTTCCAAGTACCCATGGTTGTTAATGCATCTGTTACTTCGCTCGCATGTTGATAAGGGAATACAGTCAGCAATTGATTTACATTGTTTTCTCCCTTTTGTGCTTGTACTTGGAAGGAAATAAATAAGCTCAGTGTAATTAAATAAATATATTTTTTCATAAAAATTAATTCTAAAGTTTTTCTAAAGTAATTGGTTCATTAAGCGCTATTTTTTAGTCTACAGAAACAGGTTGCAACTGCTTTTCATTCAACTTCATCGCTTATATACTCCAAGGGCCACGCATAGGCGGGTTAATTAAAAAATTAGCTTCTGTGTCATTTAAAAACTCTTGGGTATCTGGATCAAAATGTAAGGTTCTGCCTAATTGTAAGGCAATCTTACCCATATTAATTATCGTACATGACCTAAATCCATTGGACTCGTTTAATGCAAAAGGGGTTCGATATTTTACTGCGTCTAAAAAGTTGGTTACTTGCGGTGCAGGATCTGGCATCATTGCTATCTTCTCTTTTAAATTTGGAATGTCAGATTTAAATCCGGCAAACAATTTTCCTTTTGGTCCTTCGATATATGCTGCATTAGGATCGGTTGCTTCTCCATCTAAAATAATTTTACAACCATCTGCATAAGTGTAGGTGATTTTTCGGAAGGTACCACATGCATCCGGGTGCTGTTGTTCTGCATCTACCTCCACTTTAATAGGACTGGTTTCATCCTTGCCTAAAAAATATTGTATTGGGTCCAAATAGTGTTGTCCCATATCACCTAATCCACCGCCATCATAATCCCAATAACCTCTGAAAGTGCCATGAACGCGATGTGCGTTGTAAGGCTTATAAGGCGCTGGTCCTAACCACCTGTCATAATCTAGTTCAGCAGGGACGGCTTGTTCTTCTAATTTTGTTTTTCCTATCCAATAAAATTTCCAATCAAATCCGGTTGTCTTACTTACGGTTACTGTTAATGGCCATCCTAATAATCCAGATTCAACTAATTTTTTAATTGGCTTCACCGTGGTATTCATCCCATAAAAATTTTCTTCAAAACGGAACCAAGTATTTAAACGAAACATTCTTTTATATTCCTTAACCGCTTCCACTACTTTTTTTCCTTCCCCAATAGTGCGGGTCATTGGTTTTTCACACCAAATATCTTTTCCTGCTTTTGCAGCAGCTATCGCCATAATTCCATGCCAATGCGGCGGAGTAGCAATATGTACAATATCCACTTCTGGAAGTGCGATTAATTCCTGGTGATTGTGAAATGTTTTCACGCCACCCCCAATTAATTTTTCAGCACTTAGTAAATGATTTTTATCAACATCGCAAATCGCTACTACTCTTGTACCGGCATAACCAATATGGCCGCGGCCCATACCACCTAAGCCAATAATTCCTTTGGTCAACTGATCACTAGGGGCTATGAATCCCTTTCCTAATACATGTCTTGGTACAATTGAAAATCCTGCAATGATGGTAGCAGTATTTTTTAAAAATTTCCTTCTGGTATTTTTTTCAATTTTCATTTAAATATTTTTTACACTAAAAATTAGATTATAAATAAAATTATCCCTTAACTTAATTTGAACACTTTGACATTTTTAAAATAGATCGGCGCACCTGCATGTTTTCCTTGTAAACCAATATGACCACGAAGTGCAAGTGTTGACATCGGATTTTTTAACCAAGAAGGCACACCACTTCCATCTGGGTTTACTTTGTTAGAGGTATAATCGTTCATATTACATTCATTAACTAAACTGCCATTTAAAACAATTGAAATCATTTTTCCTTTACAAGTAATCGTAAAGTGATTCCATTCTCCAGCAGGCTTTAATGATTTGTTGGTTGCAGGCTTGTGTCCAAAAATTGCAGCACATTGCCAAGTGGGAGCTGCTTTACTCCATTGCTTTGAATAATCATCTGCAATTTGTATTTCCACAGAATTTGGAATCCACTCTACAATATCTGTTGCGTGAACAATAACACCACTATTGGTACCATCTGCATTTTGAAAATCTAAATCCAAAATAAAATCATCGTATTCATCAAAACTCCAAATCGCATCATCCTTGCTTGCTGTAATCACCCCACTTGAATCCTTCCAAATTGATTTGTCATAAATAGCTTTTGATAAATTATTTCCGAATAAATTTTTCCATCCTTTGCCCATGGGCTGCCCTTCAACAACAATAGG
>CAIWBA010000041.1 GCA_903910765.1 uncultured Bacteroidota bacterium | reverse complement strand
TTTTTCCCAACAAATAAATGCACAAGTTCAAACTAAAAAGTTAATCTTGTTGAATACCGCTAAGTCATTGGACATTGAGTCCCGTGCCTCTTATTCAAATGCTATAATAAAAGCCAAGGAAAAAAAGTGGCCCTTATTTTACCAAGCTGGCAATAGTCGTCGTTCCTTAGTAGGCCTTGATGCAGCAGGTATGCCTGTTTATTATACAAGCTTTGCTGATCCTATTCATGCAATAACAATTAATACAAATAAAATTTGGCCTACCGCCCCAAACGGATTTAATTTAACTGGCGAAAACGATAGTTTGACAAACACTTTTGGTGTTTGGGACCAAGGTGCAGTGCTCACTTCACATATTGAACTAAAAAATAGAATTGTTCAAAAAGACAATGCGACAACTGCTTATGAACATGGCACGCATGTTTTTGGTATTGTGATGGGAAAAGGCTTGAACCCATTAGCTAAAGGGATGTCCTATAATTTAAAAGGTGCTTTCTCATATGATTGGAATAATGATAATAGTGAAATGTCAGCCGCTGCTGCAAATGGCATGCTTATTTCCAATCACTCCTATGGAATAGTAAGTGGCTGGGATCAAAATAGTGATTCTTCTAACCGTTGGGAATTTAATGGCAAATACAATGAAAAGGAAGATTACAGATTTGGACTTTATAACAATGATGCAATGATTCACGATTCTATCATGTACAATGCACCTTATTATTTAATTGTAAAAGCAGCAGGAAATAATCACGGAAGTACTGGCCCAAAAGTGGGCGATCCCTATTGGAGAAGAGATGCCAATGGAAAAATGTATAATGCAGGCGCAAGGCCTGATAGCTTAAGTAGCAATGATGGTTATGAAACTTTATCGGCAGATATAAATTCAAAAAATTTACTGGTTGTTGGTGGTGTTTATGGATTGGCTAGCCCATATACCAAAAAAGAAGATGTGGTGATGTCCTGGTTTAGTAGTTGGGGGCCAACAGATGATGGTAGAATAAAACCAGATATTGTTGCTGACGGAGTTAATGTTTTTTCAGCAATAGCAACCAATGATTCAAGTTACGACTATAAGAATGGAACTTCAATGGCAACACCCAATGCTGCTGGATCCTTATTGTTATTGCAAGAATTAAGCCAACAATTAAGTCCAAAAAAGTTTTTGCGATCAGCTACTATAAAAGCATTGGCAATACATTCAGCAAATGAAGCAGGACTTAACCCTGGGCCCGATTATAAATTTGGATGGGGATTACTTAATATGTTTGAAGCTGCCACCGTTTTGAAAAATGCATTGACTACAAAAAATAGTAGCACGAGCACTGACTTAGTTTATGAAAACACATTAAATAATTTAGACTCTACTACCTATACCGTTATTGCTTCCGGAAAAAAACCACTAAAAGCGACCATCGTTTGGAATGATGTTAAAGGGACTGTTACAAATACATTAAATGACAACACGCCCCAACTAGTGAACGATTTGGACTTAACTATAACGCAAGGCACCAACACCACTAAATCATGGAAATTAAATCCACAAAGTCCTGCAAGTGCTGCTTTTAAAGGCGATAATATTTTAGATAATGTTGAAAAAGTAGAAATTGATACCACATTGGTGGGCAAAAGTTATTTAATTAAAGTAAAGCATAAAAGAAATTTAGATCGTGGACAACAAGCTTATTCATTAGTGATTAGTGGTGCGGGTGGTGCGGCATATTGCGCATCCACAGCGAGTTCAAGTGCCGGAACTAAAATAGATAGTATAAGCATTAATAATATTCAATATGTGCCGGCTACAAACAAAGACTACGTAGATAATACTAATTTATTTATCAATGGCGAACCCAATAGCACACTTAATTTATTTTTAAAATTGGGAAGTGCGGATGCTACTAATAATACGCGTTTTGTAAAAACTTTTATTGACTACAATAACAATGGCGCATTTGAAACCAATGAGTTAGTCAGTACAAGTACAGGTATTACTAATGGCAATTATACCACAAGTATCAACTTGCCTGATACCTTGCAACTTGGTCGCTTATTGAAATTAAGAATTGTGGTGATGGAAACAAGTAGTAGCGCCAATGTATTAGCCTGTGGCACTTATACGAATGGCGAAACACAAGATTATACTTTAAGGATCATAAATCCATCGAGCGATTTACAAATGTCAGATTTAGTAAGTCCGCAGAATGCCGATTGTAAAAGATCCGTACAATATGTCACTGTAAAAGTGACTAACAATGGGACAACACAACAAAGTAATTTTCCACTTAGTTTACTAGTCACCAAAGGCGCCACTACCCTTTTGAATATCAATGAAACTTTTAATGGTCGCTTGGAAGCTGGCGAATCCATGAATTATACTTTCCAAAAACCAATCAATTTAGAAGCGGCTACTAGTTATTCTTTTACAGCAACCGTTTCCTCCACCATTGACCAACAAAAAGAGAATAACACATTAATCACTACGTTAACTACAGTTGCTAATAGTATTGCTCCTTCAGGTAGTGCAATCAATTGTAATAATAATTTAAAACTGATTGTAAATTCACCCGCTGCTGGGAAAAGCTATATTTGGTATGATAGTGCAAACTTAGCAACACCAATTGCCGTTGGATCAAATATCACCGCTACTTCAACTAAGAGTAATTTGTATTTAACACAAGGTTTTCAAGGATTTGTTGGACCTACTTACAATACCTCATTGGGCGCAGGAGGTTACAATAATTTCAAAGGAAATTACATGAAGGTTTCTACAGGTACCCCACTTACCATTAATACAGTCAAATTATATACTGCGAATGCAGGTAAAATTAAATTTGAATTAATGTACATGGCTACCGACACCACTTACTATCCTGGTCTATCTCAGTTTGTAACCATAAATGCTGCAGCAAGCTCCCCAAGTCCAAGTGCAGGTGCTTCCAATTATGTGGCTGGCGATTCTGGTAGAATTTATGAACTTAATTTTAAATTAAATGTTGCTGGTAATTACTATATCGTTACCACTTGCGATAGCACCGCTAGTTTATATAGAAACAACGCTGTTTCAACAAACCCTTACCCAATTGGTCCAAACAAAGTGTTCAGCTATACAGGAAATAGTGTCACCCCTGCAACTGGAAACTTTCAAAACTTTTTTTACTTTTTCTATAACACGCAAATCAGTACCAGTGATTGTGATAGCCCACCAACAACAGTTCCTGTTAATATAATAAGCGCACCCACCTTTAAATTACAGGGTGATAGTTTAATAGCCACAGCTGCTACCTCCTATCAGTGGTATATGAATGATGAGTTTTTAACTGGCGCAACGAATCAGGTTTATAAGCCAACAAAAAATGCGATATACAAAGTAATGGCCAACACCAATGGTTGTCAAATTGTTTCCGAGAATAAAGTAATTTTAGTCAGAGATAACAATGGCAACATCATTACTGATATCAGCGAAGGTGCCGCGAAGGAAATAAATTTAAAAATCACATCCACTGATTTTGTTGAAAATTTAATTAAAGGGAATTCGTTTTATATCCAATTTAATAATTTACAGACAAATAATATTTCATTAGATGTAATCAATTCAATGGGCACACGTGTTGCACATAAGGAAAACCTAATAAATCAAAGAACTGCGCAAAAAATTGACATTGAAAACTTAGTTACTGGCGTTTATTATATTAAAGTTTACGCCAACAATAAGGTTTATGTTCAGCGAGTTTTTATTACTAATTAATTAAAAAATAATAATATGGCACTAGAATGGGTGGAAGGTGTGATCACAAAGATTGTTGATGAGACCCCAAATACGAAAAGATTTTACTTTGAAATACCAAGTTTAGAAAAATTTGATTTTATACCAGGTCAATTTGTAACGCTTGATTTGCCAATTCATGAACAAAAAAATAAGCGTTGGAGAAGTTACTCTATTGCTTCTGAACCCAATGGTACCAATACTTTCGAACTCGTTATTGTTCATTTGGAAGGCGGCCTTGGCACTACCTACTTGTTCAATGAAGGTGCCGTGGGTACTAAAATTACCTTAAGAGGGCCACAAGGTGTTTTCACTTTGCCTAAGAATTTCGAAAATGACGTTTACTTTATTTGCACAGGAACTGGTATTGCTCCTTTTCGTTCAATGATTCGCTATATTCACGAACATAAAATTGCGCACAATAACATTCATTTAATTTTTGGTTGTCGGAAATTTGAAGATGGTTTATATATTGATGAATTAAAAGAATTAGAAAGCAAAGAACCAGGATTCCATTTTCACCCTTGCTATTCTAGAGAAACAGAAGTGCCAGCAGGCTCGCACAAAGGATATGTGCACCCTGTGTACCAAGAACTATTGAAAGAGAATAAAGAGACAGCGCATGTTTGGTTATGTGGCTGGAAAGCGATGATTGATGATGCAAGAAAGAATATGACCGATCTGGGCCTTGATAAAAAACAAGTGCACTTCGAATCTTTCGGTTAATTTCTTATAATTTTCTAGTCCCATTTTAAATAAGCCCACGATTACATCGAGGGCTTATTTAATTATTTTTGAATAAAATTGCTTAAATAGATATACTAGGCAACATGCGCTAGCACTAATTCTCTTACTTTATTCATTGCAATACGCTCTTGTAACATACTATCGCGGTAACGAATAGTCACGGTGCCATCTTCCTTGGTTTGATGATCAATGGTTACGCAGAAAGGCGTTCCAATGGCATCCTGACGACGATATCTTTTTCCAATCGCATCTTTTTCTTCATAAAAGCAATGGAATGATTTTTTACATTCGTCCATCAATTCTTTGGCCAATTCAGGTAAGCCGTCTTTCTTAGTTAAAGGAAGTATCGCTAATTTATTAGGCGCCACTTTTGCAGGTAAATGCAAGACCACTCTTGAATCAGTCGTACCATCTTCCTTATTAATCGTTTCTTCCTCGTAGGAATTCGCTAACAATAATAAAAACATTCTATCTAAACCAATAGAAGTTTCAATCACATAAGGCACATAATGTTGGTTAATCTCCGTATCAAAATACTGCATCTTCTTTTTGCTAAACTCTTGATGACGTGTTAAATCAAAATCGGTCCGAGAATGTATTCCTTCCACTTCCTTAAAGCCAAACGGAAATTCATATTCAATATCCAAAGCCGCATCGGCATAGTGTGCTAATTTCACGTGATCATGAAAACGGTACTTTTCTGGCGCAATGCCCAAACTTAAATGCCATTGCATACGCTCATTTTTCCAATGTTCATACCATTCTTTTTGCGTTCCTGGCTTAATGAAAAATTGCATTTCCATTTGCTCAAACTCACGCATTCTAAATATAAACTGACGGGCTACAATCTCATTTCTAAAAGCTTTACCTGTTTGTGCAATACCAAAAGGAATTTTCATCCTTGCTGTTTTTTGCACATTTAAAAAGTTGACAAAAATACCTTGCGCCGTTTCTGGTCTTAAATAAATAGTACTTGCTTCTTCGGC